>NZ_JBQHUP010000009.1:0-66076 GCF_052065175.1 Dysosmobacter sp. HCP28S3_G4
TCAGCCCAAGGTCTTAACTGTCAGGCCATTTACTCTCTCATTCTAACAGCTTCGGCTTTGAGATGGAAAAAGACGCGGCTGGCTGCCGCGCCTTAAACCGTAATTATTATTGTAGGAGGTTTTCCCATGCGAGAATTGCTGCCTTATCTCATCAATGGCATCTCCGTGGGCGGTCAGTACGCCCTGATCGCCATCGGCTACACGCTGGTCTACGGCATCCTCCGTCTGATCAACTTTGCCCACGGCGATGTGTTCATGGTGGCCGGCCTGGTCATGGTCTACTCCACCGCGTCCCTGCCCTTCTATATTGCCCTCCCCCTGGTGCTGATCGTCACGGTGGTCCTGGGCTTCACCATTGAGCGGGTGGCCTACAAGCCCCTGCGCAGCGCGCCCCGGATGTCTGTCATGATCTCCGCCATCGGCGTCAGCTACCTGATCCAGAACCTGTCCTTCTACATCACCGGCGGCGTGCCCCAGCCCGTCACCAACCCCATCCCCTGGATCTCCGAGAACGTGTCCCTGCTGGGCGCGTCCACCAAGCGGGTGACCCTGGTGACCCCCGCCCTGACCATTCTGCTGGTGGTGGCCCTGGTGTACCTCATCAACCACACCAAGATCGGCATGGCCATGCGGGCGGCGGCCAAGGACTTCGAGACCGCCCAGCTCATGGGCATCAAGATCAACGCCGTCATCTCCATGACCTTCGTCATCGGCTCCTTCCTGGCGGCGGTAGGCGCCATGCTGTACTTCACCAACTATCCCTCCGTGGCCATCACCTCCGGCGGCATGCCGGGCCTGAAGGCCTTCGTGGCGGCCGTGTTCGGCGGCATCGGCTCCATTCCCGGCGCGGTGGTGGGCGCGTTCATCATCGGCCTGTGCGAGGAGATCATCAAGGGCCTGGGCTACACCACCTTCTCCGATGCCTTCACCTTCGCGCTGCTGATCGTGGTCCTGTGCGTCAAGCCCACCGGCCTGTTCGGTGAAAAGGTCACCGACAAGGTGTAAGGAGGGAAGCAAGATGACAATGACAAGGAAAA
This sequence comes from Dysosmobacter sp. HCP28S3_G4, assembly GCF_052065175.1. Taxonomy (NCBI): domain Bacteria; kingdom Bacillati; phylum Bacillota; class Clostridia; order Eubacteriales; family Oscillospiraceae; genus Dysosmobacter; species Dysosmobacter sp. HCP28S3_G4. The sequence goes on from NZ_JBQHUP010000009.1 coordinate 1,038, forward strand.
AGACCATTTTCACGGCGGCGGTCCTGGTGATCCTGCTGGCGGCCTGTATCGCCGTGGATCTGACGCTGCCCAGCTACCACATCGTGGTCACCGTCATCAAGAAGGCCACGGTCTACTCCCTGGTGGCCGTGTCCATGAACCTGCTGAACGGCTTCACCGGCCTGTTCTCCCTGGGACAGGCGGGCTTCATGCTGCTGGGCGCCTACTCCTACGGTGTGCTGACCATTCCCGTGGCCAAGCGGGCCGGCGTGTACCAGTATTTCGACGGCGGCGCCATCCAGTTCTCCATCCCGGAGATCTTCTCCAGCTTCATGGGGGAGACGGTGGGCACCGTGGTGGGTATGCTGACGGCCCTGCTCATCGGCGGACTGCTGGCGGCGCTGATGGCCTATCTCATCGGCCTGCCGGTGCTGCGGCTGAAGAGCGACTATCTGGCCATCGCCACCCTGGGCTTTGCGGAGATCCTGCGGGCCTTCTTCCAGTGGAACGCCCTGGGTCCCATCACCAACGGCTCCAATCTGCTGAAGAGCTATCCCACCTTCTCCCATGCCACGCCCTATGTGGTGATGGTGGGCCTGATGATCGCCATGATCCTGCTGCTGATCAACTCCACCTACGGCCGGGCTTTCAAGGCCATCCGGGACGATGAGGTGGCGGCGGAGGCCATGGGCATCAATCTGGCCCACCACAAGCGGATGGCCTTCATCATCAGCTCCTTCTTCGCCGGCATCGGCGGCGGCATGATGGCCATGTACATGGGCACCATCGCGGCGGCGCCCTTCAAGAGCACCCTGACCTATGAGATCCTGCTGATCGTGGTCATCGGCGGCATCGGCTCCATCACCGGCTCCATCCTGGCCAGCTTCCTGTACATCTTCTCCGCCGAGTGGTTGCTGCGGGGCTTGGATTCCGGCAAGTTCCTTTTCATCGAGGCGCCTGCCGTGTTCAAGAACGGCTTCCGCATGGTGGTGCTGTCCATGATCATCATGGTCATCGTGCTGTTCTTCCGCAAGGGCATCATGGGTGACAAGGAGCTGCCGGATCTGCTGGACCGACGCTCCAAAAAGCGCGGGAAGGAGGCTGCAAAATGAGTGAGAACATCCTCCGCATTGAAAACGCCACCATGCAGTTCGGCGGCGTGGTGGCCGTGGATAACCTGAACCTGGAGATCAACCAGGGGGAGATCGTGGCCCTCATCGGCCCCAACGGCGCGGGCAAGACCACGGCGTTCAACGTGGTCACTGGCGTGTACCAGCCCACCAACGGCGCGGTGTGGTTCCAGGGAAAGAAAATCGTGGAAAACCATCCCCAGGGCAAGATGAAGAAGCTGTACAAGGGACAGCACGCTGGGGAGTACAACCAGGTGCTGGCGCCCACGCCGGACGTCATCACCAAGCTGGGCATGGCCCGGACCTTCCAGAACATCCGCCTGTGGAAATCCCAGACCGTGTTCGACAACGTGCTGATCGCCAAGCACTGCCGCGTGACCCACGGCTTCCTGTCCGCCACCTTCCGCACCAACCGGAAGGAGGAGGCGGAGCAGCGGGCCGACGTGGAGCGGCTGCTGGGCGAGGTGGGCCTGCTGGACGTGAAGGACGAGCTGGCCACCAGCCTGCCCTACGGCAAGCAGCGCCGTCTGGAGATCGCCCGGGCTTTGGCCACGGAGCCGAAGCTGCTGCTGCTGGATGAGCCGGCGGCGGGCATGAATCCCCAAGAGACCAACGAATTGACGGCCTTTATCGGCGAGATCCGGGATAAATTCAACCTGACGGTGTTCCTCATCGAGCACCACATGGACCTGGTCATGGATATCTCCGACCGCATTTACGTCCTGGACTTCGGCAAGCTCATCGCCCAGGGCACGCCTGCGGAGATCCAGAACGATCAGCGCGTCATCGACGCGTACCTGGGGGTGGCGGAAGATGCTTAAAATCGAAAATCTGCACGTGGCTTACGGCGGCATCCAGGCCCTCCGGGGCATCTCTCTGGAGGTGCCCGACGGCAAGATCGTCACCCTCATCGGCGCCAACGGCGCCGGCAAGTCCACCATGCTCCGGACCATCAGCGGTCTGGTAAAGGCTCAGTCCGGCTCCATCCTGTGGAACGGGGAGGAGCTGCTGGGCAAGTCCATCGACAAGATCATCGGCGCCGGAATCGCCATGTCCCCCGAGGGACGGCGGGTGTTCCCGGACCTGACGGTGGTGGAGAACCTGAAGATCGGCGCCTACCTCCGGAAGGACAAGGACGGCATCGAGAAGGACATCCGCTGGGTGTACCAGCTGTTCCCCCGGCTGGAGGAACGGAGCTGGCAGCTGGCGGGCACGCTGTCCGGCGGCGAGCAGCAGATGCTGGCGGTGGGCCGTGCCCTCATGTCCCGTCCCAAGCTGATGATGCTGGACGAACCCTCCCTGGGCCTTGCGCCCCTGGTGGTGCAGGACATTTTCTCCATCATCCGGGAGATCAACCGCCAGGGCGTCACGGTGCTGCTCATCGAGCAGAACGCCAACATGGCTCTGAAGATCGCGGATCTGGCCTACGTGCTGGAGACGGGCAACATCACCATGTCCGGCACCGGCGCGGAGCTGCTGGCCAACGACAAGGTGAAGGAAGCCTATCTGGGCAAGCACAAAAAGTAAACGGCCCCGGCCGCGTTCCCAATATGACAGAAGCAGACACATCCCCCGGCGAGGACCGCCGGGGGATGTGTTTTCTTCTGCTGTGATTCGTCCGCCGAAAAAACCGCCCCCGTCCATGTATGAAATCCCGAAATTCAGAAACCCTATCCAGGAACCCATTTTGATCCTGACAAAGGAGTGAGCAGATTTTGGAGACTGGAATTCACAATACCTCGGAGATCGGACGGCTGAAAAAGGTCATGCTCCACCGTCCCGGCCGGGAGCTGGAGAATCTGATGCCGGAGTACCTGGAGCGGCTGCTGTTCGACGATATCCCCTACCTGAAGGAGGCCCAGCGGGAGCATGACGCCTTTGCCGACTGTCTGCGGCGCAGCGGCGTGGAGGTGGTGTACCTGGCGGATCTGGCGGCGGAGAGCCTGGTGAACAGCGAGGTCCGTCAGGAGTTCATCCGGGAGTTTCTAGACGAGGCGGATCTCCGGGAGGAGCGCCTGCGAGACGGCCTGAAGGAGTACCTCTCCTCCCTGGGGGACCGGGAGCTGATCGACACCTGCATGGCCGGCGTCCGGCGGTCGGAGCTGCGGCAGGAGACGGCGAAGCTGGGGGACTACGTCTCCGCCGCCGGGGATGTCTATCCCTTCGCGGTGGACCCGCTGCCCAACCTGTATTTTACCCGTGACCCCTTCGCCACCATCGGCACCGGCGTGTCCATCCACCGGATGCACACCGCCACCCGGAACCGGGAGACGCTGTTCGGCAAGTTCATTTTCCAGTATCATCCGGAGTACAAAAACGCCCCCCGCTGGTATGACCGGGGCGAGACGTCCTCGCTGGAGGGCGGCGACATCCTGGTCCTGTCGCCGGAGGTGCTGGCGGTGGGCATCTCCCAGCGCACCCAAGAGGATTCCATCGACCAGCTGGCGGAGACGGTGCTGTCTCAGAGCGAGACCTTCCGGAAGGTGCTGGCCTTCAATATTCCCAAGACCCGCTCCTTCATGCACCTGGACACGGTGTTCACCATGGTGGACCGGGACAAATTCACCGTCCATCCCAACATTCTCCAGCAGATCACGGTGTTCGTCATGGAGCTGGATGAGAACCGGAAAATGAAGATCCGCCAGGAGGACGGCCGTCTGGAGGACATTCTGAAGGAGCACCTGCATCTGGACAAGGTGACGCTGATCCCCTGCGGACAGGGCAGCGAGATCGACGCCGCCCGGGAACAGTGGAGCGACGGCTCCAACACCCTGGCCATTGCCCCCGGCGAGGTGGTGGTGTACTCCCGGAACTACGTCACCAACCGCTCTCTGGAGGAGGCGGGGATCAAGCTCCACGTCATCCCCAGCGCGGAATTGAGCCGCGGGCGCGGCGGGCCGCGGTGCATGTCCATGCCGCTGTGGAGAGAGGACCCTTAAAAGAGCGGCGTTTGTCCCGTGGAAACGGGGGTGCCGGGGAGGCCCGGCAGCTTCAAAACCCCCATTCGTCGTCGGGTCAAACTGCGCCATATTCGGGACGCCCTGCGGGGGAGGGCATCCCTCATACCGCTCCGTTGCCCCTCCTCTTCCCCACCGCAACCGCTACGCCGGGTTGCGGCGGGGGACCCCTGTTGGTTGCGCCGAAAAGAAGATGCGCCTTTTGATGGTGTAGAAGAAAAGGCGTGGGGCGACGGCATTTCAAACTTCGTTTGAAACGCCTTTTCCCGCCCTGATTACGGGGTTTGGGCCCGGTGGTCGTCGAGGGCTTTGCCTCCTGTATCCGCTCTTGATACCAACGGAAGTCCGGGCCCCTTCCGGATGCACCGCCTTTCTCTTTTCACTGCCGCACCCTGGCAGTTTGAGGGGGCCTGGCACCGTTCTCTCGATACTGCCGCAGCGGCAAAAGAAAAGCAGGGGCATCCGGAACCACCCTTTCCGACAATCTTTCCGCAACTGCCAATGTGCGGCAGCAAAAGAGGAGCAAAGGGCATCCGGAAGCACCCCCAGCTTCTGAACCTGCCATACGCAGTTGAGTAGACGCAATCCGACAAGTCAGCACCCAAACAACCCCCGTAAAAGGCGGGAAAAGGCATTTCAGGCGGAGCCTGAAATGCCGCCGCCGAGCCTTTTTCTCTTGACACCATCAAAAGGCGCTTTCTCTTTTTCCCAGGAAAAAGAGAAAGGGGGTTTTGAAGCCCGCGACCTTCGCCGCACCCCGTCTCACGGGACAAAATTCCCCCTGACAAGGGAAAAACAACCACCGACACCAGCGGCATTCGCCGCCAGAAGAACAAAAGGAGAAATGACCATGGCAGTCAATTTAAAAGGCAGAAGCTTTCTGACCTTACAGGACTTCACCCCCGCGGAAATCCGCTATCTGCTGGACCTGGGCCACGACCTGAAGGCCAAGCGCCGGGCGGGCATCTGCGATCCCACCCTGAAGGGCAAGCACATCGTGCTGCTGTTTGAGAAGACCTCCACCCGCACCCGCTGTTCCTTCGAGGTGGCGGCCACCCAGGAGGGCGCCCACGTCACCTATCTGGACGCAGGCTCCTCCCAGATGGGCAAAAAGGAGTCCCTGGAAGACTCCGCCAAGGTGCTGGGCCGGTTCTTTGACGGCATCGAGTACCGTGGCTTCGAGCAGTCCGTAGTGGAGGATCTGTCGAAATACTCCGGTGTCCCCGTTTGGAACGGTCTGACGGACGCGGATCATCCCACCCAGATCCTGGCAGATATGATGACCATTGAAGAGCACTGTCACAAGCCCCTGAACCAGGTAAAGGTGGTGTTCCCCGGCGATGTGCGGAACAATATGTGCTACGCCTGGATGATCGGCGCCGCCAAGATGGGCATGCACTTCGTGGGCATCGGCCCGGAGAAACTGGCCAAAGAGATGGACCCGGAGATCATCAAAACCACCTTCGCCACCGCCCGGGAGAACGGCGGCCTCATTGAGATCACCGACAATATGGGCGACATCAAGGACGCGGACGTCATCTACGGCGATATCTGGGCGTCCATGGGCGAGGAGGCCCTGATCCCCGAGCGGGCCAAGCTGCTGTCCCCCTACCGGGTGACGGAGGAGACCCTGAAGGCCACCGGCAACCCCAATGTGCTGTATATGCACTGTCTGCCCTCCTTCCACGACTTTGAGACGAAGCTGGCCAAGGAGTGGCAGGACAAGGGCGTGGATATCCGGGAGGTCAGCGACGAGGTGTTCCGGGGCAAGCACAGCGTGGTGTTCGACGAGGCGGAGAACCGGATGCACTCCATCAAGGCCGTTCTGGTGGCCACCATCGGCAAGTAAAAGGAGGGAGGCCCGTGGCCAGATCGAAATTTCACATGCCCACGGCGTACACTATCCTGCTGCTGCTGATCGTGCTGGTGGCCATCGCCACCTGGTTCATCCCGGCGGGCAGCTATGACTATGTGGACGGCGTGCCGGTGTCCGGCACTTATCACGCGGTGGCGGCGGACCCCGCCACAGTGGGAGACGTGCTAAAAGCCTCCTTTGAGGGGTTTTACGATGCAGTGGACGTGTGCCTGTTCATCCTGATGGTGGGTGGCTTCCTGGGCGTGGTGATGAAGACCGGCGCCATCGACGCCGGCGTCTCCGGCGTCATCCGCTCCCTGGGAGGACGGGAGAAGTGGCTCATCCCCATCCTCATGGTGTTCTTCGGACTGGGCGGCACCACCTATGGCATGTGGGAGGAGACCATGGCTTTCTATCCGCTGCTGATCCCCGTGTTCCTGGCGGCGGGCTACGACGCCGTGGTGGGCATCTCCGTCATCCTGCTGGGGGCGGGAGCTGGCGTCATTGCCTCCACCGTCAACCCCTTTGCCACCGGCATCGCGTCGGGCTTTGCTGGGGTGTCCCTGGGAGAGGGGATCCTGCTGCGGATGCTGATGTGGCTGGCCTTTGAAGGGGCTGCCATCTGGTTTGTGATGGCCTACGCCGCCAGGGTCAAGCGGGACCCCACCGCCTCCGTGGTGGGCGTGGGGGCGGGAAAGCTCCACGTCAGCGCACAGGAGCAGCTGCCCCTCACCACCAGGCGGAAGTGGATCCTGGTGGTGTTCGGCCTGACCTTCCTGACCATGGTCTACGGCGTCATCCCCTTCGACGAGATGGGCCTGTCCCTGCCGGTGCTGGGCTGGTGGTTCCCGGAGCTGTCGGCCCTGTTCCTGGTGGGCGGCATCGTCATCGGCCTCATCGACCGCATGGGGGAGGCGGAGCTGGCGGACTGCTACGTGGCGGGCTGCGCGGACTTGCTGGGTGTGGCGTTTATCATCGGCATCAGCCGGGGCATCACCGTGGTGATGAACGGCGCCCACGTGACAGACACCATCCTCCACTGGGGTGAGACGGCCCTGTCCGGCACCGGCGCGGCGGGCTTCACGCTGTTGGTGTTCCTGCTGTACCTGCCCCTGACCATCCTGATCCCCTCCTCCTCGGGGCTGGCTACGCTGTCCGTCCCCATTCTGGCGCCCCTGGGAAAGTTCGCCGGAGTGGGCGGCGACCTGGTGGTGACGGCCTTTCAGGCGGCCTCCGGACTGGTGAACCTCATCACCCCCACCGCGGCGGTGGTGATGGGCGCCCTGGCCCTGGGCCACGTGGGCTATGACCGATGGTTCCGGTACGCGTGGAAGCTGATCCTGCTGTTTCTGGCGCTGTCGGTGGGCTTCCTGCTCATCGGTGTGTGGATGGGATAGGAGTTTGTGACCAAATCAGATCCCCGGACAGCGCAAAACCGCCCGCCGCGGAAGTCATTCCGCGGCGGGCGGTCCATCATCGTATGCAATATCTGATCAGAAGCCTACGATCAGGCCTTTTTCCATGGCGTAGAAGGTAGTCAGGCCCCGACAGGACACCAGTGTTACGTCCTTCACCGGCAGCTCCCGGAGGATCAGCTCCTTCAGCTTCAGCGCACCGGGCAGATTCTCGCAGTGGGACAACACCACCTCGGCACCGTCGCAATCTTTGCTCTGCCGCATCAGATCCACGATGGCCTGATAGGTTTTGGCCTCGCCCCGGGCCTTGCCGGACACATGGATGGTGCCCTGCGGCGTGGCGTCGGCAATGACGTGGATGCCCAGGGTGTGGAGCAGATTGCCTACCAGCGGACGCATCCGGCCGTTTTTGATGAGATTGTCGAAGCATTCCAGGGTGAACACCGTCCGCAGGGACGCCTGATACATCCGCAGCTCCTCACAGACCTTGTCAAAGTCCGGGTCCTCCACCTCCAGAAGGCTCTGGGCCTTCCGGGTCAGCAGCACCATGGCGCCGGCGGTGCTGCGGGAGTCGATGACACAGATCTTCTTCTCCGGATGCTCCTCCAGCACCATATCCCGGGCCAGCACGGCGGCGTTGTAGGTGCCGGACAGATTGCTGGAGATGGTGAAGCACACGGAGCAGTCCGCCTTCTCAAAGGCCCGGGCGAAGGCTGCAGGGGAGGGACAGGCGGTCCCGGCGGAGGACTTCTCCGTCGCCATATCCTCCAACAGCAGGGGAACGTTCAGAGACTCGTTGTCCAGGTACTCCCGGTCGCCCACGGTGATCTGCATGGGGACCACCTCCAGATGGAGATATCCGGGCTGAAGCTCGGTGGACTTGAGATCACAGCTGCTGTCACATACGATATTGTAAGTCATATTCGGCTCCTCCAAATGTGATTTCAAATACTATTTTTATTATATACCTTTTCTGTCGTTTGTCAATGGAAACATGGATTGACCTTTCACCGGAATAGTGCTATGATATCTCATGTTCAATTTAGAACTGTTATGGAGGCGATGGCATGGCTGGAAAAGCCGTTGATCTGGGCAAGGGGAATGTGCGGAAACTGTTGTTTTCCCTGGCATTGCCCACTATTACGTCACAAATTGTTAATATGCTGTACAATCTGGTGGACCGCATCTACATCGGCCACATGTCGCCGGCGGACACCGTGGGACGGATGGCTCTCACCGGACTGGGTGTGTGCCTGCCGGTGATCCTGATCATCTCCGCCTTCGCAGCGCTGCTGGCCATGGGCGGCGCCCCCAGGGCCTCCATCAAGGAGGGACAGGGGAACACTGAGATGTCCCAGCGCATCATGGGCAACTGCTTCACCCTGCTGGTGACGGTGTCCATCGTGCTGACGGTGCTGATCCAGGTATTTGCCCGGCCGCTGCTGCTGACCTTCGGCGCCAGCGCCAACACCATCGGCTACGCCCTGGACTATCTGCGGATCTACGCTCTGGGCACCATTTTCGTCCAGGTGACCCTGGGCATGAACGCCTACATCACCGCACAGGGCTTTACCACCATCAGCATGCGGACAGTGCTCATCGGCGCCATCCTGAACACCATCCTGGACCCCATCTTCATCTTCGGACTGCACATGGGTGTCCGGGGCGCAGCTACAGCCACGGTGATCTCCCAGGCAGTCAGCGCCGCGTGGGTGCTGCGGTTCCTGACGGGTCCCCGAACCAAGTGGAAGCTCCGGAGGGAGAATCTGCGTCCCAGCGCCAGGGTGGTGCTGCCCTGCCTGGCGCTGGGACTCGCGCCCTTCATCATGCAGAGCACCGAGAGCATCATCGCCGTGTGCTTCAACTCCTCGCTGCTGAAATACGGCGACGATCTGGCGGTGGGCACCATGACCATCCTCACCAGTCTGATGCAGTTCGCCCTGATGCCCCTGCAGGGCCTGACCCAGGGCGCCCAGCCCATCGTCAGCTACAACTACGGCGCCCGGAACGCCGAACGGGTCCGGACGGCCTTCAAGACGCTGCTGACGTCCTGCCTGGTGTACTCCATGACCATGTGGACGCTGGTGCAGCTGTTCCCCCAGGTGTTCATCCGGTTGTTCAACAACGACGCGGCCCTGGTGGACTACGCCGTCCGGGCGGTGCGGATCTACATGGCCGCCACCGGCATTTTCGGCATCCAGATCGCCTGCCAGCAGACCTTCATTGCCCTGGGCAACGCCAAGGCGTCGCTGTTTCTGGCGCTGCTGCGGAAGATCATCCTGCTGGTTCCGCTGATCTATATCCTGCCCAACTTCTTTGCCGACAAGGTCTTCGCCGTGTTCCTGGCGGAGCCGGTGGCGGACACTCTGGCGGTCTGCACCACGGCCACCATGTTTGCCGTGCAGTTCAGGCGGTCCATGAGGGAGCTGGAGCAGCCCGGCGGCGCGGCGTAAAGGCCGCGTCCGGACGGAGAACGGTTTTCCGAACCATCCGGACGAAAAAACCGGTGGATTTTCAAAAATTCGCCTTGACATTCGTCTGGTTTCCGGTATAATAATAAGGCTTGTACAAAACAGGCATCCTTGCTCTCATCTCGAATGAGGGCCATTCGTCCAAAAGGAGGTGCAAAAAATGGCTAAAGTTTCCGCCAATTATGAGGTCGTCTACATTATCGACCCTGCACAGGGTGAGGAGGGCATCGCCGCTCTGGTGGCGAAGTTCAAGACCCTGGCCGAGCAGAACGGCTCTGCCGTTGAGGTCGAGGAGTGGGGCACCCGCAAGCTGGCCTATCCCATCAACTTCAAAGAAGAGGGCTACTACGTCCTGATGACGTTCACCAGCGAGCCCGCTTTCCCCAGAGAGCTGGACCGTATCCTGCGGATCACCGACGGCATCATGCGTTCCCTGATCGTCTGCAAGGGCGAGTAAGGAGCACACCATGCTGAATAGGATCATCCTGATGGGTCGTCTGACCCGGGACCCTGAGTTGCGCCGCACCCAGAGCGGCACGGCGGTGACGTCTTTCTCCCTGGCCGTGGACCGGGATTTCAAGTCCCAGAACGGCGACAAGGAGACGGATTTCATCGACATCGTTGCCTGGCGTTCCACCGCGGAGTTTGTCAGTAAGTACTTCACCAAGGGCCGCATGGCCGTGGTGGAGGGCCGTCTGCAGATCCGCGACTGGACGGATCGGGAGGGCGGCAAGCGCCGCAGTGCCGAGGTCGTTGCCGACAACGTCTACTTTGGTGATTCCAAACGGGACGCCGCCTCCGACGGCGGTTATGCTCCCGCCTACAGTGCCCCCGCCGGTCGGGCGCCTATGATGGCTCCCTCGGACGGGCACTCCGACTTCGCCGAGATCGGCGAGGAGGACGGCGAACTGCCGTTCTGAAAAATTCTTTGAAGGAGGAACTCATCCATGCCTATGGATCGTGAAAACCGGCCCGCTCGCCCCATGAACCGTGGTAAGCGCCGCAAGGTCTGCCAGTTCTGCGCGGAAAAGTGCGAGCAGATCGACTACAAGGACGCCGCCAAGCTGCGCCGTTTCGTGTCCGAGCGTTCCAAGATTCTGCCCCGCAGAACCACCGGCACCTGCGCCATGCATCAGCGTCAGTTGACCGAGGCCATCAAGCGTGCCCGTCAGATCGCTCTGCTGCCCTACGTGACCGACTGATCATCAAAAGAAGATCCCCGTCCGCTGGACGGGGATCTTTTCATATGTGCTTCGAGAAAAATGGCCGCAAAAAAGTGTCCGGAGGGCAGATCCGGACACTTTTTTGCTGGTACGGAGAAGGGGGCAGACCTTTCCGCTTATAAGGCATCACCGGTGAGAAAGGAGAGAGAACACCGGAGAATCGGCAAAAAAATCAATAAAAGCCGACCCCTCGGACAACATTGTCCGAAAGCCCGGCTGAAAGCGCTCTGTTTGGTTGATGATAGTATTATAGCAAACTGCACAATTTTATGCAAGACCTATTGTGCATAATATCTTCCACAAAAAGAAGCGCATCTTTATGAAAAATGGCGTACAGTAGGGCTGCACGCCATTTGTTCCGTTCTCACGGCTTCAGTTCATCGGAGAAGGTGGGGAGGGAGTCGTCGTCCCGAACCCAGTCCTCCACGTTCACCACTTCGAACTCCGTAGGGGAGCGGCGGATGACAACCTTTTCCAGTCCGGCGTTGATGACCTGACGGCGGCACATGGAGCAGGAGGTGGCGTCCGGCAGCAGAGCCTTGGTCCGGGCGTCCCGGCCCACCAGATACAGTGTACCACCCACCATGTCCCGGCGGGAGGCGGAGATGATGGCGTTGGCCTCGGCGTGGACGCTGCGGCACAGCTCGTACCGCTCGCCCCGGGGGATCTTCATGGCCTCCCGGGAGCAGTAGCCCAGATCGGCGCAGTTGGCCCGGCCTCTAGGGGCGCCGTTGTAGCCGGTGGAGATGATCTCGTCGTTATTGACGATGATGGCGCCGTACAGACGGCGCAGGCAGGTGGACCGCTCCAGAACGGTCTCCGCGATGTCCAGGTAGTAGTTTTCCTTGCTGATGCGGCCCATGGGTGGATTCCTCCTGTTCAATGAGATATTCGGTATCGTTTGGCGGCATTATATCAGTTTTCCCCGAAAGTTGCAACAGACAAGGGGAAAAACAGCCGGATCCCCAACAAAAAGAAGGGCTGACTTCACTTCAGCACCCCCGCCCGGACGGCGATCAGCTCCGCCGCCACGGAGACGGCGATCTCCGCCGGGGTCTCCGCGCCGATGGCCAGACCGATGGGAGCGTGGAGGACACTGTACTCCTCCGTCGTGAAGCCCGCCTCCAGCAGGCGGTCCCGGCAGATGGACAGCTTCTTTTTCGAGCCGATGCAGCCCAGATACCGGGCGCCGCTGCGGAGCGTCCGGGCCAGCACCTCGTAATCCGCCTGATGGCCCCGGGTCATCACCACCACATAGTCGTCGGCGGTAATGGACAGATGCTGCTCCAGCTCCGAAAAGGGGCCGCAGAAGGTCTCCGCCGCCTGAGGAAACAGGGCGGGGGAGGCGAATTCCGGACGGTCGTCGTACACCACGGGACGGAAGCCCACCTGGGCCAGCACCGGCACCAGCGCCTGGGACACATGGCCGCCGCCGAAGATATAGACCCTGCCGGGCCGCACCACGGGGATGGAGAACCACCCCTCCGCCGTCTGTACCAGCCGGTCCTTCATCAGAGGGGACAGCTCCGGGGTGATGGGGTCCTCCGACGACAGCGCCCGCATCCCCGTCACCTGTCCGTCCCGGATCTGCCGGACCAGCCAGGCACCGGAGGAACCGCCGGACAGCTCTATCAGCCGCCGGAAGGCGGCGATGGCGGCATCGTCCCCGGCGGGGAGGTACTGGAAGTGGACCGTCACGTCTCCGCCGCAGACCATGCCCAGACTGGCGGCGTCCCCCTGGACGAACCGGAAGGACCGGACGGCGTTTTCGCTGCTCTCCAGCAGCCGGGCCGACAGCTTCTGGGCCTCGTATTCCACGTTGCCGCCGCCGATGGTGCCGGCGGCCGTCCCGCCGGGGAACACGGCCATCATGGCCCCCGCGCCCCGGGGCGTGGAGCCGCTGGCGGACAGCACCGTCACCAGAACGGCCGGCTGGCCGTCCTCCAGATGGTGGACCAGGGTCCGGAAAAATTCCCGCATGATCGCCGCTCCTCTCTGAAAACCAAGTTATTCTATATGTATTTTGCCCCCTCCGGCGGACGCTGTCAAGGGCGTTTTCACCCTCTGTTTCCGTTTTGCGGAGACGATTTTAAAATCCCTGTATTTTTTAGTTGATAATTTGGAATCTTTATAGTAGAATATAAGAGCTATCGAATTCCTCCGTATCAAGCTGCGGAGCCGGTCTCGCGCAATGGATGCCCGTGAATCATGTCAGGCGGGGAACCGAGCAGCATTAAGCGGGATGTTCCATGTGCCGCGAGGGCGCCGGTTCCGCAGCTTGATGCGGAGGAGTTTTTGCGTCCCGAATTGGATCCTCACGAAAGGAGGCGGCCCTGTTGTATCAGGCCCTGTACCGCAAATGGCGGCCCAAGACGTTCGCCGACGTCATCGGTCAGTCCCATATCACCGAGACATTGCAGAAGCAGGTGGCCGAGGGCCGCACCTCCCACGCGTATCTGTTCACCGGCACCCGGGGCACCGGCAAGACCACCTGCGCCAAAATTCTGGCCAAGGCCGTCAACTGCGAGGACCCTGTGGACGGCAATCCCTGCTGCCGGTGCGCCTCCTGTCTGGGCATTGAGAACGGCAGCTTTCTGGACGTGCTGGAGCTGGACGCCGCCTCCAACAACGGCGTGGACCAGGTCCGGGCATTGCGGGACGAGGCCATCTACGCCCCGGCCAACGTGAAGAAGCGGGTGTACATCATCGACGAGGTGCACATGCTGTCCATCTCCGCCTTCAACGCCCTGCTGAAGATCCTGGAGGAGCCACCGGAGCATCTGATGTTCATTCTGGCCACCACGGAGCTGCACAAGGTCCCGGCGACGATCCTGTCCCGGTGCCAGCGGTTCTCCTTCAAGCGCATCACGCCCCAGGATGTGGCGGCGCGCCTCAGCTATGTGGCGGGGCAGGAGGGCATCCCTCTGACCGCCGACGGCGCGGAGCTGCTGAGCCGTCTGGCGGACGGCGCCCTGCGGGACGGCCTGAGCCTGCTGGACCAGTGTGCCGCCGCGGGCGGCACCGTGGACGCTGCGGCGGTACTGGACGTGCTGGGCCTGGCGGGCAATCTCCAGACCGCCCAGCTGATGGAAGATATCGCGCAGCGGGACGCCCAGGCGGCGCTGCTGCTGCTGGACCAGCTCTACGCCGGCGGAAAAGACGTGGGTGCGGTGCTGGGCGAGCTGTCCACCCTGACCCGGGATCTGCTGCTGCGGAAGACCGCCCCCCAGGGCGGCGCGGCGCTGCTGTCCGGCGGATACGATTCCGCCACTCTGGACCGGCTGGGCAAGGCCCTGTCCGCCAGCCGCCTGATTTACCTGTCCATGACCTTGCAGCAGACCACGGCCAATCTCTATTACAGCGCCAACCGCCGCACCGACGCGGAGCTGTGCCTCCTGCGGCTGTGCGATGAAAGCCTCTGCGGCGACGTCACCGCCCTGGCCGCCCGGATGACCCGGATGGAGGAGCGGATGGCGGTGCTGCCCGCGGCCATCCGGACCCAGCAGGCGCCGGAGCCTGCCCCGGTGGTCCAACAGCCTGCCGCGCCGAAGCCCGCGGCCAGGGCGAAAAAACCAACCCCCAAGGCGGCGGACGTCCCTCCTTGGGAGGAACCTCCTCTGCCGGAGGAGCGGGTCCCCTGGGAGGAACCGCCCCTGCCGGAAGAGCCGCCGTTGCCGGAGGAACCGCCCCTTCCCGAGGAGCCTCCTCTGCCGGAGGAGCCGCCCATGGCGGCGGAGCCCGCCGCCCCCTGGGAGGAACCGGCCCGGCCGGCTCCTGGTCCCTGGGAGCGGACGGAGCCTGCTCCGGCCCCGCGGTCTGCCGGACCCTCCATCCCCCAGCCGTCCGCCGCACCAGTGACAGAACCCTCAGCCGGAGGTGCCGCCATCTGGCGGGAGCTGGCGGAGAGCAGCAAGGGCGCTCTGCCGCCCATGTACCGGGCCTTCCTGGGCGCATGCCGGGGCACGGTGGACAACGGCGTGGTGACGGTGTTCGCACCGGACGACGTGGTGAAGGGCCGTCTGGACAACGACCGGGTGCTGAACGCACTGCGGGACAGCGGCGAATCCCTCACCGGCGGACCAGTGACGGTGCGTCTGGTGGTGGGAGAGCCACCTAAGGTCTCCCCGGCGGACCTGCGAAAGAACCTCATTGCATTTGGGAGTCAGTTCGACAACATTGAGATCAAATAACATCAAATAAGCAAAGGAGAAACAGCTATGAGTTACAGCGCACGCCGTGGTTTTTCCAACGGCAGCAAGCGTCCCACCGGCGCACAGCGTCAGGCGGAGATGCAGCAGAAGATCGCGGAGATGCAGCAGGCCATGAACGAGACCCAGGCCGCTGTGGAGGCTCAGGAGTTCAGCGCCACCGTGGGCGGCGGTGTGGTCACCGCCACGGTCAACGGCAAGAAAGAAGTGCTGTCCCTGTCCATCAAGCCGGAGGCCGTGGACCCGGACGACGTGGAGATGCTCCAGGATCTGGTGGTCTCTGCCGTCAACGAGGCTCTGCGTCAGGCCGGCGAGGCCATGGACAAGGGCATGGAGGGCCTGACCAGCGGTCTGAATCTGGGCGGCCTGGGCCTGTAAGGGCGCACATTGCATGAAAACGACGGGACGGCATTCCAAACGCGGTTTGGAATGCCGTTTTCCGCCTTTCGGGACTTTTCTACAGGAGGATCAGAATGATGAAGAAGCTGTGCATCCCGTTGCTGAGCGAACTGCTGTGCCTGCTGCTGCTGGCGGGCTGCGGCGCGGCCCCGGAGCGGACACCGGCACCGGTGACGGAGCGGGAGAGCACCGGAACCATCGCCTATGTGCCCCTGGACGACCGGCCCGTGAACACGGACCGGGTGGTCTATCTGGCGGAGTCGCTGGGCTATGAGGTGGTCATGCCGGAGGAATCCCTGTACCACACCTGTCTGGACGGACAGGACCCCAACCCCAACGGGACCCAGTACGGTGACCGGGCGGCGCTGTACGAGTGGGTGCTGGCCCAGAATAAGGCCGGGTGCAGCCGGTATATCCTGTCCCTGGACCAGCTGCTGTCCGGCGGACTGGTGAATTCCCGCAGCTTCTCCGGGGAGGCCGTGACATTGTCCGACGGCACGGTGCTGTCGGAGTTCCAGCTCATCGACGGCCTGCTGTCCGCCCTGGCGAACGGGGAGAATCAGGTGTACCTGATGGATACTGTTATGCGTCTGGCCCCTACCGTTGGCTATAACGGCTGGGATCTGGAGGGCTACGAAACCCTCCGTGCCTACGGCATGGCGTCCCGCTCCGTCCTGACTGGCCAAGACCTGACGGTGGAGAACATCGCCGCCAATTACGGCAGTGGCCCGGACGGCGCGCCCCTGAACGCAGGGGACTTCGGCCTGACGGCGGAGCAGGCGGCACAATACCACCGCTGCCGGGAGCGGAAGCTGCGGCTCATTGACCACGCCCTGTCCGCGTCGGCAGGGATGGACAACGTCCATTTCCTCATCGGCGTGGATGACTCCGCCCCATCGGACAGCATCCAGACCAGTGAGATCGCCTGGCTGAAGCAGGCGGTGGAGGGCCGGGGGGCTGTGCTGTCCGGTGCTGACGAGGACGGAATGCTGGCGGTGTGCCGTCTCTACGGGGACACAGAGTACACCGGTCCCACGCCCAAAGTCCGGGTGCGCTACTTCGGCAGCGACGGCAACATCACCTCCAGCGACTATGACCACCAGCCCCTGCGGGACATTGTGGACGCCCATCTGGACTATCTGGGGGCGGAGTGCGTGGACGGCGGGGAGGACGTGCAGGTGCTGGTGCTGACCCGCCCAGCGGAGGACACGGACAAGTTCCGAAAGACGGCTATCCGGGACCTCATCGCCGCTCTGGAGGAGAACGGAAAGAAGGGCGTCCCCACGGTGCTGATGGACGCCGCACGGAACCAGTACGGCACGGATTTTCAGCAGCAGCTGGTGAAGAAGACGGAGCTGTCTATGCTGCTGGGCTACGCTGGATTCTACGATCTGGCCAACGCCACGGGCATCGTCCTGTCCAACGGACTGGCCCGGTGGCTGTGCCTGCGCCAGCAGGGCACCTGCTCCACGGCTCAGAACCAGGCCTTCATCCGGACGCTGGCGGACTCCCTCCTCAAGGACATCTGCTACAAGAACCGGGCTAAGGACCAGCTCACCGTCTATGTGCGGGAGGAGCTGGGCGGCAACCCAGACAACTTCGCCGCCTCCGGCACGGACACCGCCGCGGTGCTGGAGAAGCTGACGTCCCTGATGGAACGGGAGACGGCGGATGTGCTGAAGAATCTGTCCCAGGGACAGTTCCTCACTTCTCCGGACGGGGAGCGCACCGGCCTGGACGGCCTCGTTCTGTCGGAGTGGGCGACCCCCTGGCAGCGAGTTTTTGAAATTCGGATAAAAATTCACGTAAACGATTTCGTAAAGTGAGCTGAATCTGCCAATACAGCACATTTTCCCAAACTTTTGATGCAGATTTCGGACGAAAAGCAGAGAAAATCTGCGAAAATCCAGCTTGACGGACTGAAGATGTCCTGATATGATGAGGCAAAGGTTTTCAGAATCATCTGAAAGGAGAATTGCAATGAAGCGAACTACCCGTGTGGGCATCGTCACCAGCGGCGGCGACTGCCAGGGCCTGAACGCTGCCATCCGAGGTGTCGGCAAGGCGCTGTTGCAGTATGTGGACAATGTGGAGATCTTCGGCATGTACGACGGTTACCGGGGGCTCATCGACGGCGACTACAAGTTCATGGAGCCCAAGGACTTCTCCGGCATCCTGACGGAGGGCGGCACCATTCTGGGCACCTCCCGCCAGCGGTACATCCCCGGCAAGGCCATCGTGGACGAGGAGGGCAACGACCTGATGCCCGCCATGCTGGACACCTACAACCGGCTGAACCTGGACTGTCTGGTGGTCATGGGCGGCAACGGCACCCAGAAGAGCGCCAAGCTGTTGATGGACGCCGGTATGAACGTGGTGACCCTGCCCAAGACCATCGACAACGACATCTTCGGCACCGACACCACCTTCGGCTTCCAGAGCGCCGTGGACATCGCGTCCAACGTCATTGACTATATTCACTCCACTGCAAGCTCTCACGGCCGGATCTTCCTGGTGGAGCTGATGGGCCGGGACGCCGGCTGGCTGACCCTCCACGCAGGCATCGGCAGCGGTGCCGACGTCGTCCTCATTCCGGAGATCCCCTACGACTTCAACAAAATCGTGGCGGGACTGGAGAGCCGCCGCAAGAGAGGCCGGAACTTCTCCATCATCGCCGTGGCGGAGGGCGCCGTGTCCGTCACTGACAAGCAGCTTTCCGAGGAGGAGCGCCGCCGGGCCAAGGAGAACAGCAAGCACTCCACAATCTCCTACCGGCTGGCCAGCGAGCTGGAGAAGGCCCTGGGTCAGGAGGCCCGGGTCACCATTCCCGGCCACTATCAGAGAGGCGGCCCTCCCTGCCCCTATGACCGGGTGCTGGCCACCCAGTTCGGCACTGCCGCGGCCAAGCTGATCCGGGATAAGCAGTACGGCTACATGGTGGGCATCCAGAAGGGCGAGATCGTGGCGGTCCCCCTGGCGGATGCCGCCAGCCAGACCAAGTTCCTGCCCACGGACCATCCTCTGATCCAGACGGCCCGGGACATCGGCATCTTCTTCGGCGATTGACTGTCTGCTGAATGACAGCTCCCCCGCCGCCCAAAAGGGCGGCGGGGGAGCTCTGCGTTTTCCGGGACAAAGGATCTGCACGGCTCTGGAACAGAAAAACTCCCTGCCGTGAAGACGGCAGGGAGTGGAGCATACGGGATGGAAACAACGAGGAGCCGCTTAAAGCTGACGGACGGTGTAATACACCGCCAGCGCAAAGATCACCAAGCAGACGGCCCAGATGGCGTAGTAAGCGGCGGTGGTGCTGACCAGCCCCACGGCCACCGCGGCCAGGGACAGCACGCAGGAGGCGTACACGGGCATGGCGTCCGCGCCCTTGGGCAGCATCCGGACATTGCCCAGCATGCCGTCGGCCTTTCCGGCCTTCCAGAACAGAACGCCCGCCACAGCCATGACGGCCAGATAGAGCACCGCCGCGATCAGGACCTTGGTATTCCAGACCACAGTGCCCAGGCCCTTGCGGCAGAGCCACAGCACCAGCACCGTGACGCCCAGAACGGACAGGGAGTAGACGCACTCCCGGTCGTACAGGCTCCAAAGAATCCCCAGCAGCATTACCACAGGGACGATGATGCACAGCGGGGTGATGGCCGTGTAGACGTAGTTCCGCACCAGCCAGCTGGCCACGGCCAGAAATGCGCCGGCGCCCAGCAGAGTCCAGCCGGCGCTCTGCTTCCAGGACTTCTCTTTCCGGAACACCAGTCTCAGGGCAAGTCCCGCCGCGGCGATGATCAGCCCCGCGTAGACAATAATCTGGAGATAGCCGTCCCACTGAACGACCTGCTCCAGCTTTCCGTTGATGAAGTATTTGCGAAGCACCAGAAGATACGCCTCTGCCAGGCAGCCGGCCAGCAAAAACTTGACGGCGCTGTTGACAGAATCAGCCTTCTGCGCACGGGCGTTTCCTTTTTTATTGGGTTTCTGAGCCATTTATCGTAACCTCCAAGGTGAATTCACAGGCGTGTCCCCCTGAGCGAAATACACAGGGGACATATTGTGTTATTGTAGCAGACTTTTTCATGTTTTGCAAGAGGATGACCCCAAAAACTGCGGCTTGCCGGTTGAGAACCGAAAAAAAGTGTGGTATACTAAGCCTGTTTGAATGTGCCGGACTGTCCGCAGGACAAGGAATGCAGCCTGGGACGGAAGACAAAAATGTCCGTGAGAGGATGACATATGACACGCAAAATGAAACGGGCCGCACTGGCGCTGGCTGCGGCGCTGCTGTGCGGCGCACTGAGCGGCTGCGGAGCGGAGGAGCCCGCCGTGACGGAGACCTTCGCCATGGACACGGTGATGCGGTTCACCGCCTACGGCAAAAACGGCCAGGCGGCGGCAGACGCGGCGGACCGGGAGGTCCGGCGTCTGGAGGCCCTGCTGGACCGGACAGACGGAGACAGTGAGGTCTCTCGCGTCAACAGCGGCGCCGGAGCGCCAGTGACGGTCAGCGGGGAGACAGGGCGTCTGATCCAAAGCGCCCGGACCTTCTCGGAGGACACCGGCGGCGCTTTTGACATCACAATTGCCCCGGTGATGGACGCCTGGGGTTTCACCACCGACGAAAAGCACGTCCCCGACCGGGGGACGCTGGATAGCCTGCTGCCCCTGGTGGACAGTGGGACCATCGCCGTGGAGGACCGGGGAGACACGGCTCAGGTGACTATCGGGGAAGGGCAGTCCATCGACCTGGGCGGTATCGCCAAGGGCTACGCCTCGGAGCGGGTCGAGGCCATCTTCCGGGAGCAGGGGGTGGAATCCGCCCTGGCGTATTTGGGAGGCAACGTCTACGCCCATGGCGAAAAGCCCGACGGCGCTCCCTGGCGAGTGGCGGTCCAGGATCCGCAGGATACGGATTCCTGCACCGGTGTACTCAGCCTGCGGGACGCCTATGCCATCACCTCCGGCGGCTATCAGCGCTATTTTGAGCAGGATGGCCAAACTTATCACCATATCATCGATCCCGCCACCGGATATCCGGCGGACAGCGGGCTGCTGTCCGTCACCATCGTGGCTCCGGCGGTGGGCCCGGACGGCGGCGACGGTCTGACCGGCGGCACCATGGCCGACGCCTTCTCCACGGCGCTGTTCGTCATGGGGGAGGAGCGGGCCATCGACTTCTGGCGCCGGTCGGGGTACGAATTCGACATGGTGCTGGTGACGGCGGACGGCCGTCTGCTGGTCACTGATGGCCTCGAGAAGAAATTTGAACGAAACGAGGACGCCGGGTATATCTATGAGATCATCCGTTAAACTGCACCCCACCCGGTGGGACGCCGCCGTGGCGGCGGTGATATTGCTGCTGGCCGCCGTTACCGGCGGGGCGTACTGGAGCCGGACCCTCTCCGCGGGGAACAGGCTCCAGGCGGTGGTGTCCGCCGACGGCAGGGAGCTGGATCGGGTGGATCTGACGGCCCTGTCCGCCCCGGAGACCCGGACCTACAGCGGCAGCGGGTATTCCCTGACGGTGGAGTTCTCGGCGGAGGGCGTCCGGGTGGCGTCGTCGGACTGCCCCAATCAGGACTGCGTCCACACCGGGGAGATCCATCACGCCGGACGGAGCATCGTCTGCCTGCCCGCCCGCATCTCCATCCAGCTTACCGGCGGTGCGGAAGACGCCGCCGTGGACGCGGTCATCGGATAGGAGGGCGGCGCGTATGAAACTGACCACACGGCAGCTGACCCTCTGCGCCGTGCTGACGGCCCTGGCCCTGGGCCTCAGCTACATGGAGAACTTTATCCCCCTGGGCCTGCTGATCCCCCTGCCGGGCATCAAGCTGGGGCTGGCCAACATCGTGACCATCTTCGCCCTGTACGCCCTGGGCCCCACCCAGGCGATGCTGATCCTCATTGCCCGGTGTACCCTGGGGGCGGCGTTCGCCGGAAATCTCAACGCGCTGCTGTTCTCCCTGATGGGGGGCCTATCCGCCATGCTGGTGATGATCGGTCTGTCCCGGCTGCGGAGACTATC
Source organism: Dysosmobacter sp. HCP28S3_G4 (assembly GCF_052065175.1). NCBI lineage: Bacteria > Bacillati > Bacillota > Clostridia > Eubacteriales > Oscillospiraceae > Dysosmobacter > Dysosmobacter sp. HCP28S3_G4. The sequence continues at coordinate 22,709 of NZ_JBQHUP010000009.1, forward strand.
CATTTACGGCGTGTCCATGGGCGGCGCCGCCGCCCACAACTGCGGCCAGGTGGCGGCGGCCATGGTGACGCTGGGCAACGCCGCGCCGCTGGCCTATCTGCCGGTGCTGCTGGCGGTGTCGCTGCTGTCCGGGACCCTGACGGGCTATCTGGCGGGACTGCTGTTCCGGGCGTTGGAACAGACCGGCCTGATGAAATAAAACTGTGGGAGGCGGAGACATGAAGCGCAGAAACGACGACAGAAAAGACCAGCTCATCGCCCAGCAGCTGGACGTGATCCGCACCATGACGGAGAACAATCTCAGCCACATGGGCGGCGACTTCTGGGGAACGCCCGCCGCGCCGTCACCGGAGACGATGGCCCCCAAGGCACCGGACAAAGCCCCGGCTCCGGAGAAGCCGGAGAAACAGTCCGCCGTCCCGACGGACGATGCCGCCAGAGAAGCCGCGGCGGAGATCCCACCGGAGAAGATTGAGGATCTCCAGGCGGAACTGGACGGCTACATCGGCCTGGGCGCCGTGAAGCAGGAGGTCAGAAATCTTATCAATCTGGTGACGGTGTACCGTCTCCGGAAGGAGAACGGCCTGCCTACCACGGACCTGAGCCTCCATATGGTGTTCTCCGGCAATCCCGGCACCGGCAAGACCACCGTGGCCCGGCTGATGGCCCGGATCTACCACTCTCTGGGCATCCTGTCCAAGGGACAGCTGGTGGAGGTGGACCGGTCCGGTCTGGTGGCGGGCTACGTAGGGCAGACGGCCATCAAGACCCGGAAAGTCATCGACTCCGCCTTGGGGGGCGTGCTGTTCATCGACGAGGCCTACGCCCTCAATGGCCGGTCGGAGAACGACTTCGGCCAGGAGGCCATCGACACCATTCTGAAGGCCATGGAGGACCACCGGGACGATCTGGTGGTCATCGTGGCCGGATACGACGGCCTGATGGACGACTTCATCCACTCCAATCCCGGTCTGGAGTCCCGGTTCAACCGCTTCCTCCACTTCGACGACTACACCCCGGAGGAGCTGCTCCAAATCTTCGAGAGACAGTGCGAAAAGGGCTGCTACACCCTGGCGGAGGACGCCCGGGAGACGGTGAAGGACGCGCTGGAGGAGGCCAGCGCCGACGCCGTCTCCTTCGGCAACGCACGGGGCGTCCGGAATCTGTTTGAAAAGATCCTGACAGCCCAGGCCAACCGCCTGGCGGCCATGGAGACCGTGGGCCGGGAGGACCTGATGCGGCTGACATCCGCCGATGTGCTGGCAGCCTGCAAAAAGACGCCGGAGGCCTGACCAGCGTCTGAGATCATAGAAAGGACCGAATTGTTTGAAACGACAGAGACGAGAAAAACATACGCCGAAGTATCAGATGGGGCTTGCCCTGTCCCTGACGGCGGTGGTGCTGCTTACTGGTTTCTATACCCTGCTGTGCCTGTGGATCCAGCCCAACAGCTTTATGCGGGTGGGATGGATCTTCCTGCACCAGCCGCTGCTGATCATCCTGAACTGTGTGCCCATCGGGGCGCTGATGCTGGCCTTCACCTTCCTGTTCCGCAACGTGTTCGCCTCCGCATGTCTGGTGGGGACCGGCTGCGCTGTGCTGTCCATGGCCAACCGCATCAAGCTGGTGGTCCGGGATGAGCCGGTGTTCCCCCGGGACTTCGCCCTGCTGAAGGAGGTCTTCTCCGCCACCAAGGACTACAGCATCCAGTGGCCCTGGGGCGTCATCGCGGTGATCATCCTGACGGCGGCGGCCACGCTGGCGCTGTCCCGGTTCATTGGCTGCAAGCCCTTCCCGGTGGAGAAGCTGCGGACGGTCTGGGCGCGGCTCCTGGGCTTTATTGCCCCCATCGCCATTCTGGCGGGGCTGATCCTCACCGTCTACGCCTCCGACGATCTGTACAACTCCTTCTCCGTCAGCAACCGGGAGTACATCCCGGTGATGTTCAACGAGCTGGGCTTCCCCTACTGCTTCTGCCACCACTTCACCAAGTACGGCGTGGACAAGCCGGAGGGCTACTCCCGTGCCGAGGCGGAGAGCTGGGAGACCGGGGATGTCGCGGGTCTGGGGAAGGACGTCAATGTCATCATGGTGATGAACGAGGCCTTCTCGGACATTACGGATTTCGATGCCTTTACCTACAGCGAGGAAAATGACCCGCTGAAAAATCTCCACGATATCCAGGCGGACCCCAATTGTCTCTCCGGCCATGTGGTGGTGCCCGGCTTCGCCGGCGGCACTGCCGCCACGGAATTTGACGTGCTGACGGGCATTCAGGGAGCCACCCTGTCCCCCGGCACCATCTCCCCCTTCCGGGCGGTAAACCGGAATCTGGACAGCCTGTTCCGGGTCTTCGGGAGTGACGGCTATCAGACGTCCTTCCTGCACCCGGGCTACGCCTGGTTCTACAACCGGGAGAACGTCTACCGCTGGTTCGGCGCCCAGGAGATTTTGTTTGCCGACCAGATGGAGAATGTGGAGTACAAGGGCACCGGCACCTGGGTCTCCGACGAGTATCTGACCGGCCTCATTCAGGAGAAATTCGAGGCCGCTGCGGCCAACGGCGCGCCTTACTTCAACTACACGACCACCATCCAGAACCACATGTCCTATACCGCCGACAAGTACGGCGCGGACTACGGGTTCCCGCCGGTGGAGACCTCCGCCGAACTGTCTGAGGAGGCGGAGACGCTGCTGAAGGTGTATATCGAGGGCGTCCGGGACGCCGACCAAATGCTGGGCGACCTGCGGGACTACTTTGCCCGGCGTGAGGAGCCGGTGATCCTGGTGTACTTCGGCGATCACCTGCCCTATCTGGGGGACGGCCGTCTGGCCTACAACGAACTGGGCATGGATATGCAGCCCGATGGCGGCGACATCTCCCGGTTCATCGCCACCTACGAGACGCCCTATGTGATCTGGGCCAACGACGCGGCGGCGGAGCAGCTGGACTGGGAGAACGCCGTGTCCGCTCTGGACCTGCCGGAGGACGGTTCCATCAGCGCCTGCTATCTGGGCGCCACGGTGCTGGAACTGACGGGCCGGGGCGCGTCCAGCCCCTGGTTCTCTTACCTGACGGAGGCCCGCCGGGAGCTGCCCATCCTCCACAAGACGGTCTGCCAGCAGGGCGACGGCACACTGTGCAAGCAGACGGAGCTGTCGGAGGACCAGCAGGCCCTCATCGCCAAAATGCGCCGGTGGAGCTACTACAAGATGAAGTACAAGGACGTGGGCTGAGTTGCGGGAGAAGACGAGAAAACTGGCCCTGTGCGGGATGCTGTGCGCCCTGGCGGCGGTGTTTCTGCTGCTGGGGAGCGTGATCCCGGTGGCGCTGTACTGCTGTCCCATCCTGGCCATGACGGCGCTGCTGCCGGTGCGGGAGGAGTTCGGAATGAAACTGGCCCTCACCGCCTACGCCGCTGTCGCCATCCTGGGGCTGCTGCTGGCGGCGGACCGGGAGTTGGCGGGGGTCTGGCTGTTCTGGGGCTGGTATCCCGCGGTCCAGCCCACCCTGGACCGCATCCGGCCCCGGGCCTTGCAGTACGGGGCGAAGCTGGGGCTTTGCACGGCCTCCATGGCGGCGCTCTACGCCCTGCTGATCTTCCTCTTTCAGATGGAAGCGCTGGCGCAGGAGTTCCGGACCACCTCCGTTGCCCTGATGGCCGCCACGGTGGTACTGATGGAGTTGGTGTTCCTGCTGACGGACGCCATGCTCCACCGGCTCAGCGCCCTCTGGAGGAACCGGCTCCGCCGCCGCTGGCTGCGGTGAATACGGATATAAAAAACGGACGCATGCCATTGCGGCATACGTCCGTTTTTTCAATAATCGGGATTACTCGCCCAGGGCATGGCCCAGCAGCTCCGCCGGGGTGTCCGCCAGGAAGCGGGGATGCTCGCCCGCCAGCTCCTCCCGGGACCGGAAGCCCCAGGTGACGCCGCAGGCAGTCAGACCGGCGTTGTGGGCGGTCTGCATATCCACGTCGCTGTCGCCCACGTACAGGGTGGAGGCGGCGTCGGCACCCAGCTTTTCCAGAATGCGCTTCACACCGGTGGGATCGGGCTTCACCGGCACACCGGAAACCTTGCCCAGCACCAGATCGAAGACGCCGGGGAAGTAGTGCCGCACGATGACCTGGCTGAACTCGTCGGCCTTGTTGGAGTAGACGGCCATCCGGACGCCCTGTTCCTTCAGAGATGCCAGCAGCTCCGGAATGCCGTCATAGGGGACGGTCCTGTCCATATTGTGCTTGCCGTAATACTCGGAGAACTGGGACAGCGTGGACATCAGCAGCAGCGGGCTGCGGAATTCCGCCGGAGAGAACTGGGACACCAGATTGGGGATGCCGTGGCCTACCATCAGCTTGAACTCCTCCACCGTGTGGGTGGGCCAGCCGTTGCGCTGGCAGACATAGTTACCGGCGGCGGTCAGATCGTCGATGGTGTTGAGCAGCGTCCCGTCCAGGTCAAAAATCACGGTCTGAAACATGAACATACCCCTTTACATAGTATCAGCAGATCCTGCGGTCTTACACATAATCCGATGATATTTTATCAGTCCGGACAATGTTCCACAAGCGGCAGACAGGACAAAAGGGGGCCGGTTTTCCCCGCCGGACTTGTCAAAAAAGCCTGATTTTCCTGGAAATCCCATGAAAACTGCCGCCGGAGAGACACTCTCCGGCGGCATGTTCGTTCAAAGCGGACAGGGTACAAAGCCCTGTCGGGTCAGTACGACACTCTCCCGGAAGCCCGCCTCCCGAGCCAACGTCCCGGCGGCATCGTATCCATAGACGATGCCGTCCGCCGTATGGGCGTCAGCAGTGAGGATGACGCGCCCGCCCATCTCCCGCCATTCCTTCAGCAGAAACAGGGCGGGATAGGGCACCGTCCGGTAGCCCCGGGCCATGGCGCCGGTGTTGATCTCCAGCACCGTGGCATCGGGGTCCGCCCGGTGGAGGGCATCCAGCGCGGCGGACCGGTAACGGGGATCGTCCTCGTCAAACAGGGCACCGCCCTCGTTGAATTTGGTGATCAGGTCCACATGACCCAGAATCGTGGGCCGCCGGGCGGCGATAGCGCCGACTTCTGCGTAGTACCCCCGAATCATGGCCCACAGGTCCCTGCCGAACATCTCATCCCGGCAGGCCAGCAGATTTTCCACGTCCCAGTCCATGGCATGGTACCCCCCGGTGCGGGGGTCCCGGAGGTTGTGGACGGAGCCAATCCAGTAATCCAGCCACGGCGGCGGAGCGTCCAAGGACTGACTGTCCCACTCGATGCCCAGCAGCACCTCCATCCGCCCGGCATAGGTCCCCCGAAGGCTCAGCACCGCCTGACGGTACGCCGTCAGGTCCTCCGACAGGACGTTGCCCGCGTCGTAGGGAATGGGCGTGGGGCTGTGGCTGGAGACACCGAAATACCGCACACCGGCGGCAAAGGCCGCCTCCGCCATCTCCGCCAGGGTGCTTTTGCCGTCGCAGAGGACGGAGTGGGTGTGGACGGAGCAGCAGGCGGGGGTCATTGCATCCGCTCCTGCTTCACCTTGTGGTCCACCACGTGGCGCTTCTCCAGCTCCCGGGTGATGTCCTCCACGGAGATGCCCATCTGCACCATCAGCACCATGACGTGATAGGTCAGGTCGGCGATCTCGAAGATGGTCTCCTCCTTGTCCTCCTTGCGTCCGGCGATGATGACCTCGGTACACTCCTCGCCCACCTTTTTCAGGATCTTGTCCAGGCCCTTGTCAAAGAGGTAGGTGGTGTAGCTGCCCTCCTTGGGGGTGGTCTTCCGGCCCTGGATCAGCCGGTACAGCCCCTCATAACTGAACTTTTTCAGCTCGTCGGACAGATACAGCTCGTTGAAGAAGCAGCTCTCCGCGCCGGTGTGACAGGCGGGACCGTCCTTCACCACCTCCACCACCAGGGCGTCGCCGTCGCAGTCCGCGGTGATGGACACCACGTGCTGCACGTTGCCGGAGGTGTCGCCCTTGCGCCACAGCTCCTGACGGCTGCGGCTCCAGAAGCAGGTCCGCCGCTCATCGATGGTGGTGGCCAGGCTCTCCCGGTTCATATAGGCCAGGGTCAGGACCTCCTTGGTGTAGTGGTCCTGGACGATGGCGGGGATCAGTCCCTTTTCGTCAAATTTCAGTTCCATGGGTCTTGCTCTCCTTTTTCATCTCCGGGACACACAGCCCGCCCCGGTTTTTATATGTCATACCCGCATCTCCACGCCCTGGGCCCGGAGATACCGCTTCAGATCCTGGATATCCACCTGCTTCGTGTGGAAAATGGAGGCTGCCAGTCCCGCGTCGATGCCGGGATGGCGGAACAGCTCCGCAAAGTCCTCCTTCTTGCCCGCGCCGCCGCTGGCGATGATGGGGACGCTGACCTTGGATGCCAGGGTGTCCAGCATCTCCAGGTCAAAGCCCTGCTTTACGCCGTCGGTGTCGATGGAGTTCAGCACGATCTCCCCCGCGCCGCTGGCCACGCCCTTCACCGCCCAGTCCATGGCGTCGATGCCGGTGTCCTCCCGGCCGCCCTTGGCGAACAGGCGGAACTGACCGTCCACCCGCTTCACGTCCATGCTGAGGACTACGCACTGGTCGCCGTACTTCCGGGCCGCCACGCCGATGAGGGAGGGGTCCCGGATGGCACCAGAGTTGACGCTGACCTTGTCGGCACCGCACTTCAGCACCCGGTCGAAATCGTCCACAGTGTTGATACCGCCGCCCACCGTCAGGGGAATGAAGATCTCACTGGCCACCCGGCGGAGGACGTCGGTGAACAGGGTGCGGCCCTCGGCGGAGGCGGTGATGTCGTAGAACACCAGCTCGTCGGCGCCGGAGGTGTTGTAGAAATGGGCCATCTCTACCGGGTCCGCCATGTCCCGCAGACCCTCGAAGTTGACGCCCTTGACCACCCGTCCGTTCCGTACGTCCAGACAGGGGATGATGCGCTTTGCCAGCATTGTCCTCGCCTCGCTTTTTAGTCTTGAAATTCCGCCAGCACCGTCTTCAGGTCCAGCCGTCCGGTGTACAGGGCCTTGCCCAGAATGGCGGCCCTGGTGCCCATATCCCGCAGGGCCCGCAGCTCCTCCAGGGAACTGACGCCGCCGGAGGCGGTGATGTCCAGACCGCTGATGTCCGCCAGCTCCCGGTAGACCTCCAGATTGGTGCCCTGCTCGGCGCCGTCCCGGCTGATGTCGGTGTAGATGACGGTGCGGACCCCGGCGTCCCGCAGTCGGCGGCAGAAGTCCACGCCCCGCTCCCGGGACAGCTCCTTCCAGCCGTTGACGGCCACGTACCCGTCCCGGGCGTCCACACCCACGGCGATCCGGCCGCCGTACTTTTGGGCCATGCGCTCCGTGAAGGCGAAGTCCTTCACGGCGATGGTGCCCAGGATGCACCGGCCCACCCCTAGGTCCAGATACTGGCGGATGCGGTCCTCGGTGCGGATGCCGCCGCCCACCTCGATGTACAGTCCGCCCTGGCGGGCGATGGCGGCGATGGAGTCAAAGTTGGCGGTGGTGCCGTCTCTGGCACCGTCCAGGTCCACCAGATGGAGGTATTTGGCGCCGGCTTCCAGGAATGTCCGGGCGGCGGCACAGGGGTTCTGGCCGTAGACGGTCATCTGGTCGTAGTCCCCCTGATACAGGCGGACCACCTGTCCGCCGGACAGGTCGATGGCGGGAAAAATCTGCATGATGTTCGCTCCTTTACGGCGGAATGATGGTCACAGGTGTACCTTGCAGGACAGCTCCTCCGTGTCCAGACGGATGACGCACACGGAGGCCAGCATCTGGGGGGTGAAGGCCCAGGGCCGGTCCCCGGCCATGTGGGCCATCAGGAGCCGGAGGGCCGTCTCCTTCTCGGCGGGGTCCTCCACGATGGAGACTTTTCCGCCGCCGATGACGCTCTGGAAGGCGGCGGAGTAGTCGCAGGCGGTGTCACCCTCGTGAATCTGATAGCCGGTGTCCAGCTCGAATCCGGCCCAGCCGGTCTGGCGGATCAGGTCCAGCTTCCGGCCCTCTCGGGCGCTGTGGAAATAGAAGGTGTAGCCGCCGTCCTCTCGATGGAAGAAGCCAAAGTTCAGGGGGACGATGTAGGGCTTTCCGCCGTCGCAGAAGCCCAGACGGCAGCAGTGGCAGGCGGAGATGATCTCCTCAATGCGCTGGGGGTCCGTCACTTCCCGGTCTTTTCTTCTCATAGCAGACTTCTCCTTTTCATGCGTCACAGCTCCGAAAACGCCTTCAGCAGCCGCAGTCCCGCGTCGCCGGACTTCTCCGGGTGGAACTGGGTGCCGTAGACGTTCCCGTTCCGCACCGCACCGGTGACGGCCACATTGCCGTACTGAGAGGTGCCCAGAATGCTGTCGGCGCAGTTCCGGGCGTAGAAGCTGTGGACGTAATAGACGTACTCGCCGTCCTTGAAATATTGAAACAGGGGATCGTCCCGGACGATCTGCAGGCTGTTCCAGCCCATGTGGGGGACCTTCAGGGTCTTGTCTGTCAGATCGTCGCGGAGGTCCGCCACCTCGCCGGGGATCAGGCCCAGGCCGGCGTGTTCGCCGTACTCGAAGCTGCGGTCGAACAGCAGCTGCATCCCCAGGCAGATGCCCAGCAGGGGCTTGCGCTGCGCCTCCTCCTGGATGACGGGGACAAGGCCCGTGTCGTCCAGCTTCCGGCGGGCGTCGCCGAAGGCGCCCACGCCGGGGAGGATGATGCGGTCCGCCGCCCGGAGCCGGGCAGGGGCCCGGGTGATCTCCGCCTCCAGGCCCAGGGCCTTCAGACTGGAGGACAGGGAGAACAGATTCCCCACGCCGTAATCCACAATGGCGATCATAGCAGCTCCTCCTTTACAGGGTCCCCTTGGTGCTGGGGATGTCGTTCAGATGCCTGGGGTCCATGGCCACGGCCATCTTCAGCGCACGGCCCGCGCCCTTGAAGGCGGCCTCCAGAATGTGGTGGGTGTTCTCTCCCGCCAGTTGCCGGAAGTGGAGGGAGCAGGGGCAGTTCCGGACGAAGCCCAGCCAGAACTCCTTGGCCAGCTCCGTGTCGAAGTCGCCCACCTTCTGGGCGGGCAGCTCCACTGCCCACCCAAGATAGTCCCGACCGGACAGATCCACGGCGCACAGCACCAGCGTCTCGTCCATGGGCAGCAGGAACTGGCCGTACCGGACGATGCCCCGCTTGTCGCCCAGGGCGGCGGTGAAGGCCTGGCCCAGGGCGATGCCGATGTCCTCCACGGTGTGGTGGTAGTCCACCTCCGTGTCGCCGTGACAGGTGACAGTGAGATCGAAATCCCCGTGGCGGGCCAGCAGGGTCAGCATATGATTCAGAAAGCCGCAGCCGGTGTCGATGGCGCTCTTTCCGGTGCCGTCCAGGTCCAGAGACAGGACGATCCGGGTCTCGGCGGTGTCCCGCCGGATCTCCGCGTTCCGCATGGTCATACCTCCTCCAGCAGACGGGTGATCTCATCCACCAGATCTACCATCTGCTCCAGGGACCCGATGGTGATGCGGCAGTAGTCCGTGATGCGCTCCGGCGCGTCGAAGTGGCGCACCAGAATGCCGTTCTCCTTCAGCTTCCGGTACAGCTCGCCGCCGGGGATCTTGTCCGATTTGGCAAAGATGAAGTTGGCCTCCGAGGGCAGAACAGTGAAGCCTAGGGCCGTCAGCTCCCGCACCGTCCACGCCCGGTTCTTCTGAATGGCGGCGGTACACTGCTGAAAGTAGGGCTCGTCCTCCATGGCCGCCGCGCCGGCCACGATGCTGAGCCGGTTGACGTTGTAGGGGTTGAAGCTGTACTTCACCCGGTTGATGTCGGCGATGAGGTCCGGGCTGCCCAGGGCAAAGCCGATGCGCCCGCCGGCCAGGGAGCGGCTCTTGGACATGGTCTGGATGATCAGCAGATTGTCATACCGGAACAGCAGGGGGACGCAGCTCTCGCCGCCGAAGTCCACGTAGGCCTCGTCCACCACTACGACCCGGTCCGGGTTGGCCTCCAGCAGCCGCTGGATCTCCGTCCGGGGCAGGGCGATGCCGGTGAGGGCGTTGGGATTGGCCAGGAAGATGGTGCCGGGATAGTCCATGTAGTCGTCCACGGCGATGGTGAAGTCCTCCCGCAGGGGGATGACCGTGGCGTCCAGCCCGTAGTACTGGGCCCAGACCTGATAGAAGCCGTAGGTGATGTCCGGGAAGGCGCAGCCCTTGCCGGTGCCGCAGAAGGCCCGGAAGGCAAAGCTCAGCAGCTCGTCGGAGCCGTTGCCCACCGCCACCTGCTCCGTCCGCAACTCATACCGTTTCGCCACGGCGTCGCACAGCCGGGCGCAGGTGGGATCGGAGTATAGGTTCAGTTTCAGCATCTCCGCCCGGGACAGGGCCTTCAGGACCTTGGGGGAGGGGGGAAAGGGGCTCTCGTTGGTGTTCAGCTTGTTATAGGGGATATTCTGGGGCTGCTCGCCGGGGGTATAGGGATCCAGGGCGGCAGACTCCGGGGATAAAAAACGGCTCATGGCGCGTACCTCACTTTCCTTGTGTTTCCGTCCGGATGGTGACGCTGCGGGCGTGGGCGTGGAGGCCCTCCCGCTCCGCAAAATCCGCCACCCGGGGCGCGGCTTTTTGCAAAGCCTCCTCACTGTAGTAGAGAAAGCTGGACTTCTTCACGAAATCATCCACGCTGAGGGGACTGGAGAACCGGGCGGTGCCGGAGGTGGGCAGGGTGTGGTTGGGACCGGCAAAGTAGTCCCCCAGGGCCTCCGACGCCCGGCGGCCCAGGAAAATGCTGCCGGCGTTCTTCACCTTGCCCAGCAGGGTGAAGGGTTCGTCCATGCACAGCTCCAGATGCTCCGGCGCGATGATGTTGACAGCCTCCACCGCCTTGTCCAGATCATCGGTGACGATGATGCGGCCGTTGGTGTCGATGGACTGGCGGGCCACATCCTCCCGGGGAAGCTGGGCCAACTGGACCTCCAGCTCCGCCTGAACGGTCTCGGCCAGGGGACGGCTGTCCGTCACCAGCACGGCGGAGGACAGCACATCGTGTTCCGCCTGAGACAGCAGGTCCGCTGCCACCCACCGGGGGTCGGACTTGCCGTCCGCCACCACTAAAATCTCGCTGGGACCCGCGATCATGTCGATGGCCACGGTGCCGAAGACCTTCCGTTTGGCCGTGGCCACGAAGACGCCGCCGGGCCCCACGATCTTGTCCACCCTGGGCACGGTCTCCGTGCCGTAGGCCAGGGCGGCCACCGCCTGGGCTCCGCCCATTTTGAACACCCGGGTCACGCCCGCCAGACGGGCCGCCGCCAGGGCTTCGGCGCTGATGGCGCCGTCCTTGTCCGGCGGCGTCACCATGATGATGTCCGTCACCCCGGCGATGCTGGCGGGGATGGCGTTCATCAGAACAGAGGAGGGGAAGGTGACGGGGCTGCCGGGGATGCAGATGCCCACCTTCTCGATGGGGGTGTACCGCTGGCCCATCAGCACGCCGTCAGGCCGGGTGAGGACGAAGTTGTCGTGGACCTGCTTTTCATGGAAGGCCCGGATGTTGTCCGCAGCCTGCCGAAGCGTCTCCAGAAAGTCCGGGTCCACGGAATCCACCGCCGCGTCCCACTCGTCCGGCGTGACCTCCAGACGGTCCAGCGCCGCGCCGTTGAACTTCTCCGCGTACCGCCGCAGCGCGGCGTCGCCATTCTGCCGCACGTCCGCCAGAATGGCGTCCACGGCGGCGCTGACGTCCTCCTCCGTCCGAATGTCCCGGTTCAGAATATCCTGGGGACGGAGGGCGTTGAAATCCAGAATGCGGATCATTTTCCGATCACCTCCGCCAGCTTGCCCAGGAGGGTGTCGATTTCCCGGCGCTTGAACTGATAGCTGCCCCGGTTGGCAATGAGCCGGGCGGAGATGGGCATGAACTCCGTCACGACCTTCAAATCGTTCTCCCGCAGGGTGGTGCCGGTCTCCACAATGTCCACGATGACGTCGCTGAGTCCCAGAATGGGAGCCAGCTCAATGGAGCCGTTGAGATGGATGATGTCGATGTCCCGGCCCTGGGCGGCGTAGTAGCCCTTGGCAATGTTGGTGAACTTGGTGGCCACCCGCAGAGTGCGGCCGGGATCGTCCTCAAAGTCCTTGGGTCCGGCCACGCACATCCGGCACTTGCCCAGACCCGTGTCCAGCAGCTCGTACACGTCGGCGCCGGACTCCGCCAGAATGTCCTTTCCCACGATGCCGATGTCCGCCGCGCCGTGTTCCACGTAGATGGCCACGTCGCTGGGCTTCACCAGGAAGTAGCGGATGCCCGCCTCCCGGTTCTCCACCACCAGCTTCCGGGTGTCGGCGTAGTTCTCGGGACAGCCGTAGCCCACGCCCGCCAGCAGATTGTACACCTTGTCGCCCAGACGGCCCTTGGGCAGCGCCACGTTCAGCATCACCTTCTCCGCCGGGGCGCCGGATTCCACCGGAGCCGCCGGGGCGCTGAGGCGCTCCATCTCGTCCAGATACACGCCGAAGCCGATGGCCCGGGCGCCGGGGGTAAACTGCTCCAGCAGGGGGTCGTACCGTCCGCCCCGCAGCACGGGACGGGGCAGCCCCGCCAGATAGCCCTGGATCACCAGACCATTGTAGTAGGCAATGTCGTTCACCAGGGACAGGTCCAGGGTCAGAGCGTTCGCCTTGCCCTTGGCCTCCAGCGCCTCGCAGACGGCCCGCAGCTCCGTCAGTGCATCTCCCATGGCAGCATTCAGGGCCAGAGGCTCCGCCGCAGCCAGCACCGTCCGCCACTCGCCGGACAGGCTTGTCAGCCGCCGCAGGGCGTCGATGCCCTGGCGGGACAGCCCCGCCTTTCCGGCGATCTCCTGCAAATCGTGGGCGTTCTTGTCCCGGACGCACACCAGCAGCTGGGGCCGGATGGCGGCGGGGGCCCCCACCGCATCCAGCAGACCGGTGACGAAGCCCATGTGGCTCAGCTCCAGGGCGTGGTCCGCGCCCATGGCCGCCAGGGTGTCCGCCGCCAGGGACACCACCTGCTCCACGGCGTCCTGGTCCACGGTGCCCACGCACTCCACGCCCATCTGGCTGATCTCCTGGAAGGTGTGGCTCTCCAGATTGGGCCGGTAGACGTTTTCGGAATAGTAGTACCGCAGGCACTCCGCCGGACCCGGCTGGGCGTTCTTGGCGATGGACAGCGTCACGTCCGGCTTCAAAGCCAGCAGACGGCCGTCCAGGTCCGTGAAGGTGATGACCTGCTCGCTGGAGAGAAACCGCCGGTTCTCCTGATACAGGCCGTATTCCTCGAACCGGCCCATGTGGTATTTGCGGTAGCCCGCGCCCTCGTACAAAAACCGCAGCCGCAGGGCGGCCTGCTCCTGAGGCTTGAGAATATTCAGATCAAGTTCCATTGGAAACCCCTCGCTTGACAATAGAGATGACAAAACTGCACGGTTGTTCCTATGCATAGAATACTTCAATTTAATAACAAAGTAAAGTGATAGTTCGATATCAAATAAAAATCTCTGGATTGCACAAAAACAGCCCGATATTCCGCGGCTTTTATCGGGATTTTACCACAGCCCCCGGAAAAAGGCAACGGCGAGGATGCCTTTGGACATCCACGCCGTTCAAGGATCATATGTTTTCAAGCCACCAGCACTACCATATAGGCGGCGTACAGGACCAGCATCAGCACACCCTGCCAGCGGTAAAATCGTCCCTTCAGCAGCGGCGGCAGGACGGACACCAGACACAGCAGCAGGCACACCGGCAGGTCCAGGGCGGTGGTCTGGGCGGCGATGGAGAGGGTGCCGCCGGAGAGCATGGAGCAGACGGGCAGAATCAGCGTCAGGTCGATGACGTTGGCGCCGATGATGTTGCCCACGGACATGGACGCCTCTTTCTTGATGATGGCCGTCACGGTGGTCACCAGCTCCGGCAGGGAGGTGCCCACCGCCACCAGCGTGACGCCGATGATGCTGGAGGGCACACCCAGCAGCAGCGCCAGCTCGCTGCCGTAGGTGATGAGGAGTTGGGAACCGCTGACGATGGCGGCGATGCCGATGGCGAACAGGAACAGCTTCAGGGCCATCTGCCGCCGGGAGACCCGGTGCTTTCCGTGGTGTTCCTGGTGATCGGCCATGCTGGTGCGGGCGTCCTGGATGTTGTTCCACAGATACAGGGCGAAGATGACGAACAGCAGCAGGCTGGGGGCCACAGGCAGTACACCGCCCCGGCACAGTACCAGCAGCAGTCCCGCCGCCAGCGCCATAAGGACGGCCTTGAGATTGAACTGCTTCTTGCTGACCACGGCGGGAATGCAGACGATGGAGATGCCCAGGATCAGGCCCAGATTGGCGGTGACGGAGCCCACGGCGTTGCCCACCGCCAGATCCACCTCGCCCTTCATAACGCCGGTGGCGGACACCGTCAACTCCGGCAGGGTGGTGGCCAGGGACACCACGGTGGCGCCGATGATGAACCGGGGCACGCCGGTGGTCTCGGCGATCCAGACGGCGCCGTCCAGGAACCAATCGCCGCCCTTGACGATCAGCACCAGTCCCAGCAAAAACAGAAGGACTGTCCAAAAAATGTCCATACGTATCCTGTCCTCTCAAAAAAGTACGGCGGGACTTTATTGTATGCAGGGGACCACCAACTATACGGTGCCGTTCCTGCGTACAATAAAGTCTCGCCGCTGTTCGACGCGCTCCGGACGGCTGTTCGCCGCCGTGATGACGAAGACGCATCACGCACCGGACGTGGCCGGCGCGCAGGCTACTCCCTTTATGTTTCCAATTTTCGGGGAAAATGCCGTAATCTGCAATGTGTAAGGTATTTTAAGTGCTTTCAAAGAGTTTGTCAAGAGAAACTTTTCAGAGGGTGGAAGGCGATGTCCTTCTCCAGAACCCGAAGGCCCTCCGGCGTCACCTCGCCGGTGGGATGGAAGCCGTACTCCCCGCAAAAGAGCAGGGCGTCCCCGTCGTCTCCGGACACGGCGGCGCACAGGGCCTCCCGGCCCAGCGGGCGGTAGTGGGCCACCGCCTGGCCCAGCAGTTGGACGCCGTAGCCGTGCTTCCGGCGGCCCGCCGCGATATGGCACAGGGTGATCCAGCCACGCTTCCTCTCCGCCTCCCGCGGTTCGTCCAGCTGGAGCGCGCCCACCACGGCACCGTCCAGTTCTCCTAGAAACACCGGACGGCTGGCATTGTCCCGGATCAGCGGCTCCGGATCCAGACCGTTTTCCCCGGCAAAGGCCCGGAGACGGTCAGCTTGTCCGGCGTCGGACAGAGCAGTGAAAATGAGACCCGGATCCAGAGGGCGGGGGCCGCCCCGCTTCCGGGTCAGATCGCCGGTCAGATGGGAGGCGTCGTCCCGGAACACCACTCGCCAGCCGTCACCGTCGGATTCCACCAGGGACACCGCCGTGTTGGTGCCAAGGGGCGTCTCGCCCACCTGGGCGATGGAGTAGCCCTGGATGGTGGCCAGCAGAATGCGGATGGCGCAGCCGTGGGAGAACAGCGCCACGGTCTTGCCGTCGTTGGCCGCCGTGATCTCCCGCAGGGCGGACAGCATCCGGTCCCGGACCTGCTCCGCCGTTTCCGCGCCTTCGGCGGACCACAGGTCCAGACGGGTGTTGAACAGCACCATCTCCTGCGGCCACCGCTGGGCGATCTCGCCCCAGGTCTTTTGCTCCCACTCGCCCACGCAGATCTCCCGCAGGGCGGGCATCCGGTGAAGGGGCAGCCGCCGGGGGATGTACAGCGCCCCCGCCGTCACGCAGGTGCGGTAGAGGTCGCTGCTGTACACAGCGTCGATCCGGACGCCCTCAAACCGTTTTTCCAGGGCTGCGATCTGCCGCATGCCCCGGTCCGTCACCAGGCTGTCGTACTGCCCCTGGGCGATGCGGTACAGATTGCCCTCCGCCTCGGCATGGCGGATGAGATAGATCCTCGTCATAAAAGCATCTCCAATATTGTTTTGATTTTATGACTCTATTATATAGAGCACAGCGCTGTTTGGCAAACCAAATTCCTCCTTGTTTTTTTCCGGCGTTTCCGTCAATACTACCGTCAGGCCGATAAAGGAGTGACTGAAGATGAAAAAAGGAACCGGATTTTGGTTCGGAATGGGCGCCGGCGTGATGGCCGGCATGACCGTGGGCATGATAGTGACCAGAGGACAGCGGCCCATGAAGACCCAGGTGGGAAAACGGATCCAAAAAATGGGTGTCGCCGTGGACCACACGCTGGACAACCTCATGTCCGACCTGCACTGAGGGTGCGGAAAGCCGCAGGGGGCCAAAAGGCCTCCGGCGGCTTTTCCATGCGGCAGAATTTCTTACATACTCTCCCGCAGAGTGAGATACTTCCGCAGGGAGGTGATCTGGGGCAGATAGCGCAGCAGCAGTCCACCCAGCACATAGCAGGCGATGGCCTCGCCGATGCCCACGGTGACGGCGTTGTAGACGAAGGCGGCCCAGAAGGCGCCGGAGAAGCCCGTCTCGTAGAAGGCGATAAGGCCGCCCACCAGCACCATGTTGCAGATCACCGGCGGCAGGGGCGCCAGCCACTTGCGGCGGGTGTGCTGGGTCCACAGCGCCGCCAGCAGCGTGGCCAGGGAGCCGAAGATGACGTCCAGCGCGCCGTAGGGGCTCAGCAGATTGGCCGCCAGACATCCAATGAACAGTCCCGGCGTGGCGGCGGGGAGGAAGAAGGGCAGGACGCACAGCGCCTCGGAGAACCGGCACTGGATGGGGCCGTAGGCCACGCCGAAGATGGAAGCGAAGTAGGACATCACCGCGTACAGTGCGGCGATGACGCCGGCCAGCGCCAGTTGCTGGACGGTGAAACGGGATTTGGACATGAAAAAAGACCTCCTTCTGAAAATTCGGAGGCCCTGTGACGCACAGCAAAAGAGCACGGGAAAAGGCCCGCGCAGCCTCCATTTTTTGTTTAGAGAACGGCAAATGTCCATTTTGCCGAACGAACGCCGCGCAGCGGCGCTTGGACAGGGTGTGGAAACCTGTCGGGAAGCAGTTTAACACAGGCGGCGGGGAAAGTAAAGAGGGAATCGCGCAAAACGCGATTCCCTCTGAAAGGACATTTCCCCGTTAATCCGCCGGGGAGACGTAGAGCAGGCCTCCGCCGGACGCCTTGCCGTCGGACGGCTCCGTCACCGTGGCGGCAATGTCCAGCCGCTCCAGCTCCGCCAGAAAGTCATGGAGCTGCGTCTCTGTCAGCCGGTAGACGGCGGGGGGGCCCGCCTCTGTCAGAACGAAGCGCTCCAGCAGGCTGCCGAGGGCCTTCCGCTGCTCTGCGTTCAGCGTCACGGAGACAGACCGGCCGCTGCTGCTCTCCGCGCTGGCCGCTGCAAAGGTGCCGCCGGCTGCGGCGGGGGCAACGGTCTCCGCGCCCGCGGTGGGAGCGGCGCCGTCTGCTGTGTCCTCCGTTGGAGCGCCGCTGTCCGAAGTCTCCGCACTGCCGGCAGACTGGGAAGCGGTGTAGAAGACGTTCTTCTCCGTGGCCGCGGCGCGCTCTTCCACCCCCACTTCCGGTTCTCCGGCGGCGGGAGCGGCCTCCTGGGCGTCCAGGGCGGACTCCTGCGCCGCTCCGGCGTAGACTGCCGGACTTTCGGCCTCCGCGTCGGCGGGGGGCGCAGCCGTCGCTGCCGCGGTGTCCATGGCGGCGCTGGGGGAGGCGGCGGACCCGCTGGAAGCGCCGCCCAGGGGGATGCCCCGGACCAGCACGGCCACGGCGAAGCAGGCTGCCAGCGGCAGCAGGATCTTTTTCCAGCCCCTGCGCCGGGCAGGCGTCTGGGAAGGTTCAGTTTCAGGCTCAGTCCGTGGCGGCACCGTCTCCCGGGGGGCGGCGCCGGAGCTGATGGCCGTCATGACCACGGCGGCGAAGTCCTCCGGGACCTCTGTGTCGTTCTCGTCGGGAAAGGCGTCCCGGATGGCCAGGGCGGCGTCCACATAGGACCGGCAGCCGCCGCAGGTCTTCAAATGCTCCCGGACGCGGGCGCTGTCGTCAGGGGACAGCTCGCCGTCCACAAAGGCGTCCAGAAGGGCGCCGTATTCCGCACAGTATTTCATTGGCTGCCCTCCTTTCCTGTCTCTTTAGACGGCCGGGGCGGTGAAAAGTTCCCGGTCTCCAGCAGAAATTTTCGGAGCAGCTTCCGTCCCCGGCTGATGCGGGACTTCACCGTGCCCAGATCGACGTCCACCGTTTGGGCGATCTCGTCGTAGGCCAGCTGGTGCAGCTCCCGGAGGATCAGCACCGCCCGGTAGTCCGGCGGCAGGGACTGAAGCCCCTTCTCGATGGCCTCCCGCAGCTCCCGGCGCTCCGCCGCCTCCTGGGGGCTCTCCATGGGCGAGGGGACGTCGATGTTGACCTCCTCGTCGTCCAGGGAGGGACCGGCGGCGGAGGTCCGGCGCTGTTCCCGGCGCAGCAGATCCATGCAGGCGTTGCTGGTGAGACGGTACAGCCATGTGGAGAAGCTGGCGTCCCCCCGGAAGAAGGGCAGGCCCTGCCACGCCGCCAGAAACGCCTCCTGGGCCGCTTCACGGGCGTCCTCCGGATCGCCGCACAGACGGCTGGTGAGGGCGAAAACTTTTTTCTCATACAGATGGACCAGAGCTTCAAAGGCGTCCTGGCTGCCGCCTCTGGCGGCGTCGATCCAGGCCCGCTCCTGTTCCGGGGATACGCTGGGCGGTGATTTCATAACGACCTCCCGTTTCTTATGTCAGGTCCCGCTGGATGCCCCTGGTGACGGCGTAGACGTCCTCCAGGGTGTTCATCTTCACGATCTGTTCCTTGTAGTATCCGGCGTGGGGCACGCCCTTGAGATACCAGCAGTACTGCTTCCGGGCCTCCAGCACCGCCACCCGCTCGCCGTGCTGTTGGACCGCCAGCTCGATCTGCCGGACGGCGGTATCGCACCGCTCCTTCAGCGGCGGCAGCGGCGGCACGGGACGGCCCTCCAGCACGGCCTTCGCCTGCTGGAACAGCCACGGATTGCCGAAGCAGCCCCGTCCGATCATGGCCATGTCGGCCTTGGTGTGCTGCAAAATGCGGGCGGCGTCCTCCGGGCGGAAGATGTCCCCGTTGGCGATGACCGGCACATGGACCGCCTCCTTCACCGCCCGGATGCAGTTCCAGTCGGCGGCGCCGCCGTACATCTGGGCCCGGGTGCGGCCGTGGACCGCCACGGCGGAGACCCCTGCCTGCTCCAACATCTGTGCGAACTCCACACAGTTGCAGTGCCCCATGTCCCAGCCCCGGCGGAACTTGGCCGTCACCGGCACGGGACAGGCCTTTACCACCGCCTCCACGATGCGAGCGGCCTTTTCCGGGGCCTTCATCAGGGCGGAGCCGTCGCCGTTGTTGACGATCTTCCCCATGGGACAGCCCATGTTGATGTCCAGCACGTCGGCGCCGGACAGCTCCACGGCGATCTGAGACGCCTCCGCCATGCACACCGGGTCGCTGCCGAAGATCTGGACGGCGAAGGGATGCTCGCCGGGGAAGGGCATCAGCAGCGTCCGGGTCTTCTTATCCTGATACACCAGGGCCTTGGAGGAGATCAGCTCGGTATAGGTATAACCCGCCCCCAGCTCGGAGCAGATCTGCCGAAAGGCGGCGTCGGTGACTCCGGCCATGGGGGCCAGGGCCAGCTTGGAGTCGATGGTGACGGAACCGATTTGCATGGAGAAGACCTCAGCTTTTCACAGAATTACGATTAGTTTACCACAGGCGGCAAAAAAAGAAAAGGGGATTGACTTTTGAAGTGCTTTTAACTAATATATAGATATTCGATATATGGGGAGACGATATAATATGGTGGACAAGAGCCTGCTGGCAGGCAGCACGGGGATGCTGCTGCTGAAGCTGCTGGAAGGGGAGGACCTGTACGGCTACGAGATGATCGAGGAGCTGCGCCGCCGGTCCGACCACACCTTTGACCTGAAGGCGGGGACGCTGTATCCCCTGCTCCACGGGCTGGAGGAAAAGGGGCTGGTGACTTCCTGGGTGGAGGAGAGCCAGGGCGGACGGCCCCGGAAATACTATCACCTGACGGATGCGGGACGGGATGCCCTGGCGGAGAAGGAGACGGAGTGGCGGACCTTCTCCGGCGCGGTGGACCGGGTGCTGAGGGGAGGGACCTGCCTTGCCTGACAAGCTGACGGACTATCTGGAACAGGTCCTGGCCCATGTCCGCTGGAGACGGGCCCGTCCCGCCCTGCGGGAGGAACTGCGGGAGCATCTGCTGGAGCAGCTGGAGGACTGCCGGGCGGCGGGGATGACGGAGGAGGACGCCGCGGCGGAGACCGTCCGGCAGATGGGGGACCCGGCGGAGACCGGCGCGGCCCTGGACGGCCTGCACCGGCCCGCACCCCAGTGGGGACTGCTGGCCCTGACCGTGGCCCTGGCCCTCGCCGGAGGCTTCCTGCGGGTGTGGCTGACGGCGGGCTGGCGCTGGGACGGGAGCGATCCCCTCCGGACGGCGGGGGCCCTGTGCCTGGGGACAGTCTGCCTGCTGGCAGCGTATTTTGGGGATTATACTACCCTCTGCCGTCACGGAAGGGCGGTGTACATCGGCATCCTTCTGCTGTCCGCCTGCTCGCTGGCGCTGTCGCCTAATGTGAATGGCGCGTCCTATTACACCCGGTATCTGGTGGAGTTCTATCCCCTGACATACGCCCTGTGGCTCTGTGCCTGGCGGGGGATGGGCTGGACGGGACTGGCGGCGTCCCTGCTGGGCGGCGTGCCGCTGACGGCTCTGGCCCTGATGGCCCCCACCGTCTGGGGCGGCGTGCGGCTGATGGCAGTAGGCCTTCTCCTGCTGTGCATGGCCGTCTGTCATGACTGGTACGGGGTGGCGAAAAAACAGGCTTTGACACTGGTCTGCGGCACGGCGATGCTCCTGGTCTTTGCCGTGGCGGGACTTGTCTGGATGGGGTTTGGCCGGAGCCGCCTGCTGATGGCGCTCCACCCGGAGCTGGACCCGATGGGCAGCGGCTATCAGGCCATGATGGTCCGGCGGGCGTTGGCCGGGGCCCGATGGCTGGGCGAGGGGACCATGGGCCCCGTCTACAGCGGCTATCCCTATGAACAGATCGTGCCGGAGGGGGGAAGGAGCTTCCTGCTCACCACCGCGATCCACAAGCTGGGCTGGCTGCCCTTCCTGCTGCTGATGGCCGCCACAGCCCTGCTGGTAGTCTGGCTGCTCCGCCGGGGTATGCGGCTGAAGGACCCCATGGGCCGCGCCATGGTTCTGGCGGTGGCGGCGTCCGTGGGGCTGGAGGCGGCTATGGCGGCGGCGACGAATCTGGGATTTGTGCTGTGGTCCGCCACATTTCCGCTGCTGGTGGGAAATCTCAACACGATGGTGCATATGGCGCTCATCGGCGCGGCACTGTCGCCGCTGCGGGAGGCCCATCTCCCGGCGTGGCAGCATGGCCCGGCTTTCACGCCTGCCGGGGCGGAAACAGTGAGCGCGGAATAAAACACAGGAGGCCCGGCCATTGGCCGGACCTCCTGTCATACATGTATCCCCTATGTCTGCGGGATATCGTACACCACGCCGCCTACGGAGATGCTGTCCAGCTCCTCCAGGGGGATAATTTCCTCCATCACGCTGCCCTTGGTGCAGACAGTGACGCCGTTCTCCGGTTTGATACTGCCGCCGGAGGAGGACAGGTCGATGACTGTACCGTCGGTTTTGGTCAGCAGGATCTCCACATTCTCCAGATACCGCTCCACCTGGCGGGCGTCCGCCGGGTCCTCCCGGCCACTGGGGGCGTTGCTCCACTGAACTTCACTGTCCACGATATAGGATACCTGCACCGCCACAGGGGAGACGGTGATCTCGTCAATGGTGAAGGTCATGCTGCCCTGTTCAAAGGTTTCACCGCCGCCCAGGGTGACGGAGGAATCTTCGTAGTCCATGCGGAACCGGAATTTCCAGTGTCCCTCCGCCACAGGGACAGCCTCGCCGCTGACGTCATCCCAGCGGAACAGGTCCTCAAACTCCGCGGCGGCTGTGCTGCCGGTCATCGGCCGGTCAGAGGAGAGGGCCTCCACCAGCTGTACGGCGGCGGGATCGGCGGGGTCTGTCAGGAACCAGGCGCTGCCGTGGCTTCCGCCCGGGGTGTTCACCGTCACGCCGCCGAAGCCGCCCATCAGCAGATTCCGGGCGTCAACGCCCTCCGGCAGCAGGGTCGTGCCGTCGTCCCGGCGGATGGTGAAGACGACGCAGGCGTTGTACTTGTCGCCGATGATGGCGTCGGCGGTGATAGTGACGCCGTTGTCCGTATCGGACGCGCCGACGGGCCGTCCGATCTTGTTGATGACCTCCGTCTGGGCCACGGAGCCGCCGAAGATGGGGGCGAAGATCTCCGACACAGTGCCCAGCCCTCCGGCGGCTCCGGCACCTACCATCAGCGCCATGGCCGCCGCCGCGGCCAGAACGACGATCCGCCGGACAGGATGGCGCCGCCGGGGGACGGCCTGTTTCACCGCGGCGGAGACCCGCTCCGCCAGCAGGGATTTCTGTTCTTCCGTAAAATGCAGGGCGTCCAGGTCCTGCCGGTATTCAAACTGTCTGCTGTCCATATTCCGTTCCTCCCAATTCCAGTTTCAGCCGCTCCCGGCCACGGGCCAGCCGGGTGTGGACGGTGGCGGTGGGGATGCCCAGGATCTGCCCAATCTCTGCCGCTTGGTAGCCCTCATAGTAATAGAGGTAGATCACCGCCCGGTACCGGGGCGGAAGGGCGTTCACCGCCGCCAGGACGGTTCCGTCCTCCGCCTCCGGGGCGGGGACCTCCAGAGACTCGTCCAGACCGCAGGTGCGCTTCCGCCAGGCACTTTTCAGCAGGTCCTTGCAGGCGTTGGCGGTGACCCGAAGGACCCAGGCCCGCTCATGGTCGGGGCTTTCAAAGGTCCGGGGCTCCGTCAGCAGCTTCACCAGCACGTCCTGACAGATGTCCTGGGCGTCGTGGGTGTTTTTCAGATAGGTATAGCTCAGACGGAGGATGGTGTCGGCATACCGGTTCACCAACTCCCGGGCTCGCTCATTTTCGTACAAAATCATCAGCTCCTTCGAGAGCCATGGCCGAAGGAGAGGGGCCGGGCCATGTTCGGCGCCTCCCGCTCTGTCGCTCTCATAAGGGATACGAATGGGGAACGAAAAATCTTTCGAAAGAATAGAAAAAATCCGCCGTTTTTGCAAACGGCGGATGGCGCGCGGTTCCTCAGCGGCAGCTTACTCCGTGACGATGAGGGCGATGAGCTCCAGGGACTCCTGGGACTGGTTCTCCAGGCTGTGGCCCTCACCGTAGCCGGTGGCGGCGACATCGCCGGCGTGGAGGATGACCTCCTTGCCGTTGTCGCTGAACAGGGCCTCGCCCTTGAGGATGTAGTAGAACTCCGTCTCGTGCTCATGGGTGTGATAGCCGATGGAGCAGCCGGGATTCAGCGTGATGTGCTTGAACAGCCGGACGTGGTTGTACATCTGCTCCGGCGTGGCCAGTTCCTTCAGCTTGGTGAGACCCTTGCCGCCCTGGACGCAGACCTCATTGATGGGACAGTTTTCAGACAGTGTATACATGACCTTCTCGCTCCTTTTCCGCCCGGCCTTGTGCCGGACCGGGACAGGTGATAAAATAATGCCTGCCGGACAGCCCTCCGGAAAAGGACGGCGCTGTCCCGGCATGGAAAACCGCACCCTTATTTTAGCAGAAGATACCGGACCTGTCCACCGCCAATGGCGTTTTTGAGAGAAAAGAGGAGTTCTATGAACAAACGCACCCTCGCCGCAGTCCTCGTCCTGACGCTGTGCCTGCTGTCCGCCTGCGGACGGCGGAAGACGCCGGAACCGGCTGTGTCTTCCTCACAGGAGGAGACGATCCTGAAACTGGACACCCTGGCGGTGGAGCTGCCCAGGGATCTGGACACCGCCGCCGCCCGGAAGGCCATGGCGGCCCTGCCGGAGCTGCTGGCGCCGGAGGGGGTGGAGGTAGAGGAACTGTCCGTCACCTTCGGAACCTCCCACGCCGCCACCATTCAGGCTCTGGAGGACGGCGGCGTGGATCTGGCGTTCCTGCCGGCATCGGACTTCGTCCGTCTCAGCCGGGACGCCGTGCCTGTTCTGGGGGAGTCCCTCCGGGTGGAGATCTGCGCCGGACCGTCGGACTACGGCGCACAGCTGGCCAAGCAGGCGGAGCGACGGGACCTCACCTGGACGGAGCTGGACCGGGCACGGTGGGGCGTGCTGGCGGAGGACTCCGATGGGGGATACCGGTGCCTGGAGCTGTGGCTGGAGGACCGGTACGAGGGAGACGGCGTGGCGGATCTGTCCGACGTCACCATTTACGATGATTGGGAGACGCTGCTGTGGGCCGCGTCAGAGGAGGAGATCGACCTGTTTCCCCTGCCGGAGGAGATGGCGGCGGATGGACAGAGCATCGGGGAGACGGAGCCGCTGTTCACCTGGGTGGCGGCGGTGACGCCGGAGCGGACGGAACTGCAAACGGCGCGATTCCGGACCGCCCTGGCATCGGCGTTGGAGAATGCTTTCGACAGTCCGGAGACGGCGCGGGCGGCAATCGGCGCGGCGGACTACGCCCCCATGGAGCCGTCGGATCTGGACGGCCTGCGGCGTCTGGAATTTGGGAACTGAACAGAGACACGCCCGCCGGGGGACCGGCGGGCGTGTTGTTTTCATGTGCGGCCTTCTTCCGGAATAGAAGGATCGATATGGGGGATCATTCCATCTGCCCCAGCATGTCCCGCAGGATGCGGGCGGTCATGCCCCAGATGACATGCTCCTCATAGCGCCACACCGGCACCTCCACCTCACCGGCACCCCAGTGATAGTCCGGCCCGATGCCGATGGCATCGTAGGGGAAATCCGGCGGGATGTTGGGGGTCAAGCCGTAGCGGTACAGGGACGGTTCCGTGTCCCGGAAGAAGTCCGCGGGCACGGTGAAGACCTCTGCCACCTCGGCGGGGGAGGGGGACAGGGCGGCCATCCCGGCGGGGGACACCAGTCCCACCACCGGCTGGAGGAGAAAGCCCCGCTGGTGGAGCAGATAGTCCGTCATCCCCAGCACGCGGATCTCCTCCCGGGGAATGGACAGCTCCTCCCGGGTCTCCCGCAGGGCGCAGTCCAAGGCGGATTCGTCCTGTTCCGCCCGTCCGCCGGGGAAACAGACCTCGCCGCCCTGCCGCAGTCCGGCGGCCCGGACCTCGAACAGAAGACGCAGTCCGTCCGGCGCTTCCACCAGGGGGATGAGCACCGCAAACCGGCGGCGGACCCCCATGGGACCCGGCACGTGGCCGCCCCAACGGGCGGCGAACTCCGCCGCCGTCACAGCAGGAACTTCAGCGCCGCCTGCTGGTTGGTGATCTCCACCCGCTGGGCGCTGGGGGCGTATTCGCCGTCCAGAGACCAGGGCAGGTCCTCCCCCGGCTCTACGGTGACGGAGGAGACATGGCGGAAGATGAGACCCTCGGAGTCGTACTGCTGGTTCAGCAGAGCCAGAATCAGGTTCTGCAGATCCATAGCCGTCTTGGGGGAGGGGATCAGCAGCATCTCGAACTTGCCGTCGTCCAGTACCACCCGCTCGGGGTTCAGCTTCATCAGTCCGCCGATGGAAGTGGAATTGCACACGGCACCGAACAGATACTCTCCGTCCAGCACCTCTCCGTCCGCCGTCAGACGGACTTTGTAGGGCCGGAGGGTGTTCAGATCTTTCATGCCCTCCAGAATATAGGCGAAGTGCCCCAAGGCGTTCTTGGCGGCCTGGGGGGCGGCATAGGAGCTGCGGGTGAAGGCACCGAAGGACGCCACGTACACGAAGTACCGTTCATTCCAGTGGCCGATGTCCAGCATCTGGAGACGCTGTTCCATGACGGCCTGGGCGGCCTTCACGGGGTTGGAGGACAGATGGAGGCTGGCGGCGAAGTCGTTGGTGCTGCCACGGGGGAGATAGCCCAGCAGGGGGCGCTTGTCCAGCTGCATCAATCCGGCAATGGTCTCGTTGAGAGTACCGTCGCCGCCGGAGGAGACGATGATGTCATACCGCTTTCCCTCGCTGAGGACGGTCCGGGTGGCGTCGCCCGGGGCGGTGGTGAGGTGGACCTTCACCAGATAACCGGCATCGGAGAAGATGGAGACCGCGTCAAACAGGGGACTGCGGGACTGTTTTTTCCCGGAGGTGGGATTCACGATAAAAAGAAGCTTTTTCGACATGATAAAACTCCCTAAAAATTTCCGAAAAAATGTTAAAATAGTGTTAAATAGGCTTCGCCTGTAGTATAGCACGGGAAATACGGGATTGCAATTCCATCCGCCGGCGTGTACAATGAAAAACGAAGAAATTAACGGATTCGTAACACTTTTGCGGCATAAGGGGGCACGGCCTTGAAACACAAACTATTCGACTGGCAGGCGGGGATCACTGTATTCGCCACGGTGGCGGCCATCCTGCTGTTCTATGATACCCTGTTCGGGAGCCGGGCGGCAGTGTCCTTTTTCCGCATTCTGTCCGGGGCGATGCAGCCAATTTTTTACGGCGCCCTCATCGCCTATCTGCTGGCCCCTACCGTCAATTTCTGGGAGGAGGCATTCTTCCACAGAAGCGTGGACCGGGCCAGGGCGGAGGGCCGGATGTGCGCCCCGATCCCCCGGGCAGTGAGCCTGCTGCTGACCTGGGCCATGATCTGCGCGGCGGCGTGGCTGCTGCTGTCCTTCCTGCTGCCGGAGCTGTACAAGAGCATCTTCCAGCTGTTCAGCAATCTGGAGAACTACTATAACATCATCAGCGGCTGGATCGCCCATCTGCTGGAGCAGAATCCGGCGGTGGAGGCCTGGGTGGCCACCCAGATGAACACCTACTACAAGGAGATGACCAACTGGCTCACCAAGGAGGTCCTGCCCCAGGCCCAGATGCTGATGACCGCCGTATCCGGCGGCATCTTCCAGGCGGTGGGCTTCGTCAGCGATCTGGTGGTGGGCGTCATCGTGTCAGTGTACCTGCTGTCCACCAAGGAGCGGTGCGCAGCCCATGCCCGGAAGCTGGTCTACGGCTTCGTCCCCCTGGAGAAGACCTACTGGCTGTTCCGGGGCATCCACAAGGTAGACCGGATCTTCTCCGGCTTCGTCCGGGGCAAGCTGCTGGACTCCCTCATCATCGGCGTCATCTGCTTCTTTGTCTGCCGGTTCCTGCAGATCCCCTATACGCCGCTGGTGTCGGTGATCGTGGGCGTTACCAATATCATTCCCTTCTTCGGACCGTTTCTGGGCGCCGTTCCCAGCATCTTCCTGATCCTGCTGGCCAATCCCATCCGGGCGGTGTACTTCCTGATCTTCATCATCATCCTTCAGCAGGTGGACGGCAACGTCATCGGCCCCAAGATCCTGGGGGACAAGACGGGCCTCTCCAGCCTGTGGGTCATCATCGCCATTCTGGTGGGCGGCAGCTTCTTCGGCCTGCCGGGGATGTTCTTCGGCGTGCCGGTGTTCGCCTGCCTGTACGCCTTCGTGTCCTTCCTCACCCGGACCCGCCTGCGGGAACGGGGGATGCCGGAGAACACCGCGGCCTACCGCACCGACGTGCCTCAGCAGGAGCGGGAGGAATGAGGAGCGGAAAGTTCTGTTTTTTCTGCCAGGGGCTTGTAATTTTCAAAGGATTCGTGTACAATGCCGTCTTGCGGGACAGTGGCGTCCCGTAAGGCGGCATTTTGCCGCAAACGGCTTGTTCACGGGTGAAAGTGACACCCGAACAGTTGCTTTACAAGTGAATAGAGCCGAATTCTGTCGGGCCGACCGCCTATGGGCGGCGGCTACGAAATGTAAGGAGAAAGAACCATGAAGAAGCGTATTTTAGCACTCCTGCTTCTGACGGCCCTCCTGAGCACTGTACTCAGCGGATGCGGAGACAGCAGCCAGGCGGCGGGGTCTCAGGGAGCGAACCAGAGCAGCGGCTCTGCCAGCACGGCGGCACCGGTCAGCAATGAGATCACGGTGGCCATCGCGCAGGACCTGGACAACAGTCTTGACCCTCACCTGGCGGTGGCGGCAGGAACCAAAGAGGTCTTATTTAATGTCTTTGAGGGCCTGATGAAGCCCACTTCAGACGGAGATCTGATTCCCGCGGTCGCTGAAAAGTATGAGGAGTCCGAGGATGGGACCACCTACACCTTCACTCTGCGTGAGGGCGTGAAGTTCCACAACGGAGCGTCGGTGACTGCGGACGATGTGGTATATTCCATTGAACGCTGCGCCGACACCACGGGGAGAGAGAAGCCCCTGGTGGAGGCGTTTTCCAATATCCAGGCGGTAGAGGCCGCGGACGACAGCACCGTCGTCATCACACTGAAGGAAGCGGACAATGAGTTCCTTTCCTATCTGACCACCGCCATCCTGCCCAGGGACTATGACGGACAGGACGACGCCCCCGTGGGCACCGGACCGTTCAAGTTCGTGTCCCGGACGCCCCAGGAGTCCATCGTACTGGAGAAATTTGACGAGTACTGGGGCACCCCCGCGTATCTGGACAAGGTGACCTTCAAGATCATCGAGAACGCTGACGCCCTGGTCCAGGCGCTCCAGAGCGGCGCCGTGGACTTCTGCGCCCACCTGACCTCCACCCAGGTGGCCCAGCTGGGTGACAGATACACCATTCTGGAGGGCACCATGAATCTGGTGCAGGCTCTGTATCTGAACAACGCCGTGGCCCCCCTGGACAATGAGCTGGTGCGGCAGGCCCTGTGCTACGCCGTGGACAAGCAGGAGATCCTGGACTTCATCGGCGACGGCCACGGCAAGGCCATCGGCTCCAGCATGTACCCCACCTTCGGCAAGTATTTTGATGACAGCCTTACCGACTACTACACCCGGGATGTGGAAAAAGGCAAGGAGCTTCTGGCCCAGGCCGGTTATCCCGACGGCTTTGATCTGACCATCACCGTTCCCTCCAACTATCAGCCCCACATCGACACCGCCGAGGTGCTGGTGGAGCAGCTGAAGGGCATCGGCGTCAACGCCACCATCAATCTGGTGGACTGGAACACCTGGGTCAGCGACGTGTACGTGGGCCGGAACTTCCAGACCACGGTGGTGGGCGTGGACGCCTCCAACATGACCGCCCGTGCCCTGCTGGAGCGGTTCACCTCCGACTACAGCAAGAACTTCATCAACTACAACAACGCGGACTACGACGCCCTGTTCCAGCAGGCCCTCAACGAGAAGGACGACGCCAGCCGCACGGACATCTACAAGGCCATGGAGCGGAACCTGACGGAGCACGCCGCCAACGTCTACATCCAGGATCTGGCGGACCTGGTGGCCATCCGGTCTGATCTGGAGGGCTATGCCTTCTATCCCATCTATGTCATGGATCTGTCCACTGTCCGGTTCAAGTAATGAGAACAACTGATCCGTCCGGGGCGGAGCGCATCCGCCCCGGGCAGACCCAATCAAGGAGATGACGAGTATGAAGTACGCGGCGAAAAAACTCTTGACGCTGCTGGTTACCATGCTCATCGTCTCCTTTCTGGCGTTTTTCGCCTTCTCCCTGGTGTCCGGAGACGCGGCCATCGCCCAGCTGGGCACCGAGGCCACGCCGGAGCGGGTGGCGGCCCTCCGGGCGGAGCTGGGACTGGACCGTCCTCTGCTGGTGCGGTACGGCGAGTGGCTCTCCGGCGCCGTCACCGGGGACTTCGGCGTCTCCGCCCACTATCAGGTGCCGGTGTCGTCCCTGCTGGCCCCACGGCTGCCGGTGACGCTGTGCCTGTCCCTCATGAGCTTTCTGATCATCGCGGCGGTGTCCATCCCCATGGGCGTCCGGTCCATCCGGTATGAGGGCCGCACGGGGCGGGGGAGCCGGGCCTTCGCTGCCCTGCGGACGGTGCTGAACCAGCTGTTCATGGCATTCCCGCCCTTCTTCTCCAGCATCCTCATCTCCTGGGTGTTCGGCATCCTGCTGCACTGGTTCCAGCCCCAGGGAAACTTTCCCGCCTTTTCGGAGGACCCCGGCGGGTTTTTCTGGTATCTGCTGTTTCCAGCGGTGTCCATCGCCATCCCCCGGGTGGCCATGACTGTCCGGATGCTCCGCAGCACCCTGCTGGGGGAGATGAACCGGGACTACGTCCGCACCGCCATCTCCCGGGGCAATGACCGGAAGGGCGTCCTCCGCCGCCACGTGCTGAAAAACGCCATGGCGCCGGTGGTGGCCTTCCTGGCCCAGACCATGGCGGAGGTCATCGCCGGTTCCATTGTGGTGGAGCAGGTCTTCGGCGTGCCGGGACTGGGCCGCCTGCTGCTGGGCAGCATCGGCTACCGGGACTGGACGGTGGTGGAGGCCATCATCGTCATTCTGGCGCTGTGGGTGGTGCTGTCCAACACCGTGGGAGATCTCATCGCCCAGCGCATTGACCCGCGTCTGCGGCTGGGAGGTGACGGAGAGTGAAAAAGAGCAACGGATATCTCACCGCCGGCTGCATTATCACGGCGGTGCTGTTCGCCATGATCCTCCTCAGCGCCTTCTGGACGCCCTACGATCCCTCCGCCATGTCCGGGGCGGAGAAGCTGCTGCCCCCGTCCCTGGCCCATTGGATGGGCACGGACAACTTCGGCCGGGACATCTTCAGCCGGGTCATGAAGGGCGCGGGCACCACGCTGGTCATCGCTCTGTGTACCGTGGCCATCGGCGGCGGCTGCGGTCTCATCGCCGGTTCCCTCACCGGCTACTTCGGCGGACGGGTGGACGCCGTCCTCATGCGGTTCAACGATGCCATGACCGCCTTTCCCAGCATCCTGCTGGGTCTGGTGTTCGTCAGTGTCCTGGGGCCTGGGACCTACAACGTGATCCTGGCTCTGGGCATCGTGTTCATCCCCAGCTTCACCCGGATGGCCCGGCCGGCCTACGCCGCCTGCCGGGACGTGAACTACGTGAAAAGCGCACGGCTGATGGGGGCCTCCAAAACCCGCATCCTGTACGTCCACATTCTGCCCAATACATTGAATGTACTGCTGCCCGCCGTCACCATCGGCTTCAACAACGCCGTGCTGGCGGAGGCGTCCATGAGCTATCTGGGCATCGGCAGCATGTCGTCCCTGGGGTATATGCTCTCCGAGGCCCAGAGCATGCTGTACTCCGCCCCATGGTACGCCTTAGGCACCGGCGGAGTGATTGTGCTGATGATCTTCGGCGTGGGCCTTATCGGCGAGGGATTGCAGCGGCGGAACGGAGGGCAGCGGTATGCTTGAGATCAGAGACCTCCATGTGAAGTTCCACAACCGGGACCGGGAGGCGGTGCAGGGTGTGTCCCTGACCATCCATGATGGCGAGATCGTGGGTCTGGTGGGAGAGTCCGGCTCCGGAAAATCCGTCACCGCCATGAGCGTGGCGGGCCTGCTGCCCCGGCGCCAGTGCAGCTACTCCGGGGAGATCCTGCTGGACGGCACGGAGCTGCTCCACGCGGACCGGTCCCTGCTGCGGACGGTGCAGGGCAGGCGCATCGGCGTGGTGTTCCAGGAGCCCATGAGCTGCATGGACCCGCTGATGAAGGTGGGCGCCCAGGTGGAGGAGACGCTGCTGCTCCACACGAAGCTGGACAAGTCCGCCCGCCGCGCCGCGGCCCTGGAGGCCCTGCGGGACGTGGAATTGCCGGAGCCGGAGACGGTGTACGGCAAGTACCCCTACGAGCTGTCCGGCGGCATGCTCCAGCGGGCCATGATCGCCGCAGCCATCGTCAGCCGTCCCGGCCTGCTGCTGCTGGACGAGCCCACCACCGCCCTGGACGTCACTATTCAGGCCCAGATCCTGGAGCTGCTGAAGAAGCTGAACCGGGAGTACGGAATGTCCATGCTGTTCATCTCCCACAACCTGAACGTGGTGCGGAAGCTGTGCGGACGGGTGGCGGTGATGCAGCGGGGCCGTCTGGTGGAGGAGGGGCCCACGGAACAGGTCTGGACCCATCCCACCCACGATTACACCAAGCGGCTCATCGCCGCCATCCCCACCCGGGACCGGAAGGAGGACACCGGCCATGGCCAATGAGGAACTGGTCCTCTCCGTCCGGCACGTCACCAGCGGCTACCGGGAGGGGGGACTGTTTGAGAAGAAGACCTTCCATCAGGTCCTCCACGACGTCACCTTCGACGTCCGCCACGGGGAGATTTTGGGCCTGGTGGGCGAGTCCGGCACCGGAAAATCCACTCTGGCGAAGACCATCCTGGGCATGGTGAAGCCGGACCGGGGAGAGGTCGTCCACTATACGAAGCGGCCCCAGATGATCTTCCAGGACCCCTACAGCTCCCTGAACCCCGCCTATCCTGTATCCTGGATCCTGGAGGAGCCCCTGCGGATCTACGGCAAATATGACGCGGCGGAGCGGAAGCGCCGGGTGCGGGAGATCCTGGACCGGGTGGAGTTGCCGGAGGAGTGTCTGGCGGCGAAGCCCTCGGAGCTGTCCGGCGGACAGCGCCAGCGGGTCAGCATCGCCGTGGCCCTGATCCAGCGGCCCCGGTTCCTCATTGCCGACGAGCCGGTCAGCGCCCTGGACGTCACCATTCAGGCCCAGATCCTGAAGCTGCTGCGGCAGCTCCGGGACGAGCTGGACCTGAGCTATCTGTTCATCTCCCACGATCTCAACGTGGTCTATCAGCTCTGCGACCGGGTGCTGGTAATGAAATCCGGCCGTGTGGTGGAGCAGGGGACGGTGGATGACATCTTTGACCATCCCCAGTGCGACTATACGAAGCAGCTTCTGGCGGCGGCACAGTAAAGGAGTTTCCCTTTGAAAGCGTTTTTCCTGCGGCATCGAAAACTGCACATCTGGCTGCTGGCGGACCTGGCGCTGCTGGCAATCTTCTGGCTGTGCCGGAGCAGCCGCCCGGTCATGACTGCCCTGGCGGGGGCCATGGGGGCGGTGCGGCGGGCCATCGGAAGGGTCTGCTATCTCACAACTGTGTCCGTCATGGAGGTGCTGTGCGTCCTGCTGGCGCTTCTGGCGGCGGCGTATGTGATCTGGAGCGTCATCGCTGTGTCCCGGCGGGGAGCGAAGCTCCGTCCGGAGGCCGCGGCGGTGAAGCTGACCCTCGGCATGGCGGCGGTGATGTCCCTGGTGCTGGGGGGCTTCATGGCTCTGGCCTGCTTCCTGTCCTATGGCGCCGTCTATTGGAGCACCGTCCTGTACGGCGTCATTCCGCCGTGGCTGCTGGCCGGGGCGGTGTGGCTGGCCATCGCCGTGCTGTGCAGCCGGGAACGGCGGCAGCGGGCCTACAGCGCCCTGCTGGGGGCCGCCTGCGCGGGACTGACGGTCTATGTGGGGTTCTGCTACCTCTGGGGCGTCAACTACTACGTGGCCGGCTTCCAGGAACTGTCCGGCATCTACGCCGAGGACGTGGCCAAGGACGATCTGGAGCGGGTGACCCGGTACTTCGCCGACCGGCTCATCGACACCGCTGATGCGGTGGAGCGGGATGAAAACGGCCTGTTCGCCGTGTCCCGGCAGGAGATCTTTGAAAAGAGCGTCCGCGTCTACGACGAGACGGCCAGGCGGTTCCCCTTCCTGGCCTTCGACGACCGGCCCCCCAAGGCGGTCTATTTCTCCCGGATCATGAGCTGCATGGACTTCACCGGCGTCTACTGCCCCTTTACCGGGGAATCCAATGTAAACGTGGACTCCCCCGCCTGCCTGCTGCCCTCCACCATTGCCCATGAGCTGGCCCACCAGCGGGGTATCGCGTCGGAGCAGGAGTGCAATTTCCTGGCCATCCTGTCCTCCACCACCTGCGGGGACAGCGCCTACGAGTATTCCGGCTGGCTGCTGGGTTACATCTATCTGGGCAATGCCCTGTACGGCAAGGACCAGAGCCTGTGGGAGCCCATCTACGCCTCCCTGCCGGAGACGGTGCGGGCGGACCTCAGCGACAACAACGCCTACTGGCGGCAGTTCCGGGACAGCACCGTGAAAAAGGCGTCCAACAGGGTCTACGACAGCTTTCTGAAGGGCTACGGAGAGGAGGACGGCCTGCAATCCTACGGCACCGTGGTGGACATGCTGGTGGCCTACTACAAGGATAGAACATGATAAAAGAACATCCCCCGCCGGAGGCTCCGGCGGGGGATGAATTTTTCGTGGGTCACAGGTCCTGACGCCCCTCCAGGGCACGGACCAGGGTGGCGTCGTCGGCGAACTCCAGGTGTCCGCCCACGGGGATGCCGTAGGCAAGACGGGTGACCCGGACGCCGAAGGGCTTCAGCAGCCGGGCAATGTACATGGCCGTGGCTTCGCCCTCGGTGTCGGGATTGGTGGCCATGATGACCTCGTTGACGCCGCCCTTGGCCACCCGCTCCAGCAGGGGTTTGATGGCGATGTCGTCCGGCCCCACATGGTTCATGGGGGAGATGACGCCGTGGAGCACGTGATAGTGGCCGTTGAACTCCCGGCTCCGCTCCATGGCCGCCACGTCCCGGGGGTCCGCCACCACGCAGATGACGGAGCCGTCCCGCTTGGGGGAGGAGCAGATGGGGCACAGTCCCCCGGCGGTGAAGTTCTGGCACACCGGACAGCAGGTGACGCTTTTCTTGGCGTCCAGAATGGCGTCGGCGAACTCCCGGGCCTCCGCCTCCGGCAGACCCAGCACATGGAAGGCCAGCCGCTGGGCAGACTTGCCGCCGATGCCCGGCAGTTTGGCGAACTGCTCCACTAATTTTTCCAGGGGTGCGGGAAAGTACTCCATAAGCGTGCTCCTTGTAGGGGATTACCGGCCTTCCGGACCGGAGCGTTTTTCAGCCCCGCAGTTCTGCAATGCGGGCGGGGATGTCCGCCGCCTTGTAGACGGCGCTGCCCGCCACCAGAACATTGGCACCGGCGGCGATGCAGGTCTTGCAGGTGACGGGGTCCACGCCGCCGTCCACCTCCAGCTCGCAGCCGGGGTTCCGCTGATCGATGAGGGCCCGGAGGGCGGAGACCTTCTCCATCTGGTCCGCCATGAACTTCTGACCGCCGAAGCCGGGCTCCACGGTCATTACCAGGATCAGATCCACCTTCTCCAGGAAGGGCAGCGCCGCCTCGGCGGGGGTCTTGGGCTTCAGGACGATACCGGCCCGCTTGCCCTTGGCGTGGATCTTGTCCAGGGCGGCGTGGATGTTCTCCTCGGTGTCGGATTCCACATGCACCGTCACCAGATCGGCGCCGGCGTCGCAGAACTGCTCCACGTACCGCACCGGCTGGACGATCATCAGATGGACGTCCAGGGGCAGTTCCGTGGTCTTCCGGATGGAGGCCACTACCGGGATGCCGATGGTGATGTTGGGGACGAACATGCCGTCCATCACGTCCACATGGACGTAGTCGGCGGTGCTGATGCGCTGGATATCCCGCTCCAGATTCGCAAAATCAGCGGAGAGAATGGAAGGCGCGATTTTAACCATAAAAAAGACCTCATTTCTTTTGTAAGATCCCAAAGAAGTGGAAGGACGGGCACTCCGGCCCGGGTGCCCCCGGACGCCGCCGGGGCATATACTACCCTGAGCGGAACCGTGCGCCCGCGACGGATCCCACGCGGCTTCCCAGGCCTGAACCTGGCGCCCTGTCGGGCGCTGCCGCTTTTTTGAATAAGGAGCCGGAGGAGGGAACGCCTTTTCCGGCTCCTGTGATTTCGCCGCCCTTATTTTAGCAAAAGACAGCAGTAAAAGCAATCCAAAAAAGCGGACAGGCACCGGATACTGACAGAACAGGGAAAAGGTCTCTGTAATGTTGCAAAAACCACTTGAATAATGAGAATATTATGATATTCTAATAAATAGGAAAGGGAAAGGAAAGCGGTGAGTGGATGGAAAAGTGGATAAACTATGACGAGCAGGCGACGCTGCTGAAGGCGCTGGCCAATCCGGTCCGGCTGCGGATCGTCCACAGCCTGCTGCGGGAGGGATGTCACAACGTGGGCTGCATGGAGCGCGGAACGGGCATGTCCCAGTCCTGCATTTCCCAGCATCTTCAGAAGCTGCGGGCGGCGGGCGTGGTGACGGCGGACCGGCAGGGCAACGAGGTGTTCTACCGGGTGTCCTCCCGGGAGGCAGCGGATCTGCTGGCCGCACTGTTCGGAGAGGAGGGAGGGGCTTATGTCCTTTGATGTACTGATCATCGGCGGTGGCCCCGCCGGACTCAGCGCGGCGGTGAACGTCCGGGCCCGGGGAAAGACGGTGTTGGTGGTGTCCAATCCGCTGGAGGAGAATCCCCTGTGGAAGGCGAAGAAGGTGGACAACTATCTGGGCCTGCCGGATATCAGCGGGCCGGAGCTGCTGAAGACCTTCCAGACCCACGCGGAGGCATCCGGGGCATCATTTCTCACCGGAAGGGTGCTGAACACCGCCATGGCTGGAGAGCGCTGGTATGTCAGCGTGGGCAGCGACGTGCAGGAGGCAGGGGCGCTGATCCTGGCCGCCGGTGTGGTGCGGAGCCGGAAGTTCTCCGGCGAGGAGGCCTTTCTGGGCCGGGGCGTCAGCTACTGCGCCACCTGTGACGGGATGCTCTACCGGGGACGACGGGTAGCGGTGCTGGGCTGGTCCGACACCGCCCGCCGGGAGGCGGAATTCCTGACGGAGATCGGTTGTCAGGTGACCTACTTCCACAATCCCCGCTCCTGCGAGATCACCGGCGGCAGCGCCGTGGAGCAGGTAAACTGCGACGGCACGGCGCTGGCGGTGGACGGCGTGTTCATCCTGCGGCCCGTCATGGCCCCCACGGACCTGTTTCCGGGGCTGGCAGCGGAGAATGGCTTCGTCACCGTGGACCGGCAGATGGCCACCAACCTGCCGGGCGTCTTCGCGGCGGGAGACTGCACCGGCGGTCCCCTCCAGGTGTCCAAAGCGGCGGGGGAGGGCCTCATTGCCGGACAGAGCGCCGCCAAATGGGTGGACAGCCACCGAAAGTAAACCGGACAGACCATGAACGCATAATCACATATCATATTGATCATAAAGGAGTAAGAATCATGGCAGTACAGCATTTCAAGACCTCTGGCTTTGACGCCGCTGTGGAGGCGGCTCCCCTGGCGATGATCGATTTTTGGGCGGACTGGTGCGGTCCCTGCCGCATGCTGGGCCCCACCATCGAGTCCCTGGCGGCCCAGTACGAGGGAAAGGCCGTTATCGGCAAGATCAATGTGGACGAGGAGCCGGATCTGGCCCGGCGCTTCGGCGTCATGAGCATCCCCACGGTGGTGTTCCTGAAGAACGGTCTGGAGTTTGACCGGAAGGTAGGCGTCATGCCCGCCGGCGCCTACACCCAGGTCCTGGACGAGAACCTGTAAAAAATCAAAGAGTCACACAGACAGCAGAAACGCCCCGCGGCCAAAAAGCCGCGGGGCATTTGCGTATCACAGGGGTCACGGCGTCTCCGTCTCCGGCACCAGCCGGGCCGACAGCTCCGGATAATCCCGGGCGAACCGGTCGTAGCAGGGCTGGGCCGCCTGGCGGAAGGCGGCGGTCTCCTCGGCGGTGAGCTCCGTGACAGTAACTTTGGCCTTGGCCCACTGGCTGAGGATGTCTGCTTCCCCCTGAAGATGCTGCTGGCGCTGGTACGCCGCTGCATCCCGGCCGCACCGGTCCACGATGGACTGGAGCGCCGGGGACAGGGAGCTGTAGAGCTCCTCGTTCATGAAGAAGTACAGACAGCCGTAGATGCCGGTCCACCGGGTCAGATACTTCTGCACGCTCTGGACGGAGGCGGCGTCGGCGGTGACCAGAAACTCCTCCTGACCGTCGTATGTACCGGTGCGGAGGGCGGTAAACACCAGCGGCCAGTTGGCGGTGATGCAGTCGGCGCCCCACAGGCGGTAGGCCTCCTGGATCAGGGGGGAGTCTGTCACCCGGAGCTTCCGCCCCCGGAGATCCGCCGGGCTGGTAATGGGGGACAGGCTGTTGGTGGGACAGCGGAAACCGCTCTCTCCGATGCCCAGACTGTGGAGACCGTACTCCGCCAAAACCTCTCCCAGAGCGTCGCCGGCGTCGTCGTCCAGACGGGCCGCGGCGTCCTCTGAGGAGGAGAACAGGAAGGGCAGGGACACCGCCCCCAGCCGGGAGTCCTGCTGTTCGCAGGTGAGGCTGCTGTACAGCCCCAGGGAGATGGAGCCGTCCGCCACGCCCCGGAAGCCCGCCTGCGGGTCGCCGTCGGTGAGGCCGTCAAAGGGATGGAGGGTCACGGTGACGGCACCGTTGGTGGCCTCGTAGATGGCGTCGGCAAAATACCGGGCCGCCGATCCCTCGCCGGACCGCTCCGCGCCGGAGAAGGACAGGGTCCAGGTCTGGGCCTCAAATTCAATGATCTCGGGATCGCTGCCGCTATCGCCGTGATTCCCGCAGCCGGACAGGAGCGTCAGCGGCAGAACCAGGGCCAGCAAAAGAGAAAGAAAGGTTCTCATGGGCCAGTATACTCCTATGGAGAACTCCGGCATGTCCGCCGGAGGAATGATTGTGGAAAGGCGACTGCGCGGCTACTGCCGCACGAATAAACCGCTCTGCGGTTTGTTCACTGAGGGTATTATAGCATATGTGGATCTGCTGACAAGAGAATAAAGTATGAAGAATTGGTGACAAATTCTTAAAAAGATCGTTTCGGACGGCACTTCGGGAATGAAAGCAGGCGGAGGCCGTCAGCCTCCGCCTGTTGGGGTCACTGGAGCTTCGCCACGGTGGCGAAGCTGAAAAAGCCGCGGGCATCCCGGCAAACGCCGGTGTAGCCATCCCGGAGCGTATAGTCCATCCCGGTGAAGAACAGGGGTGTCAGCGGGCAGTCCTCCATCAGCAGGACTTCCGCGTCGTGGAGACAGCCCCGGCGGGCGCTCTCATCGGTGGCCCTGCCGATGATGGTCAGCAGGGTGTCGAAGGCGCTGTTGTAATAGCCCACCACATTCCGCTTGCTCTGGGATTCCCAGGGTGTCAGGAAGCTCTCGGCGTCATTGACGTAGCCCCGGATGTCCTGTACCGCCAGCGTGTACTCCCCGGACGCCAGCGCACTGTTCAGTTCCGCACTGGTGACGATCTGGGGGATGACGGTGACGCCCAGTACATCGCGCCACATCTGCACCATGGCGGAGACCGCCGCCTGACGGCCCTCCTCTGCTACGTAGAGCAGCGTGACTCCCGGG
The DNA here is from genome assembly GCF_052065175.1 of Dysosmobacter sp. HCP28S3_G4. NCBI lineage: Bacteria > Bacillati > Bacillota > Clostridia > Eubacteriales > Oscillospiraceae > Dysosmobacter > Dysosmobacter sp. HCP28S3_G4. Next base: position 61,861 of record NZ_JBQHUP010000009.1, read on the forward strand.
AAATGAGAGCCGCTGCCATAGCCCGCCGTCTCCATCAGCCCCGCGGCCTGGACGCAGTTGGCGTCGTATTCCTCCGAATCACAACTGATGAGTTCACCGCCCACGGTGCGGAAGTCCGCATCCTCCGTATCCGGCACACCGTAGGGCACCAGACCGGTGGCGGGAGTGTTCTCCACGCCTGCGGCGGCGCTGACGGCGATCCGGTCCAGAACCAGGGAGAAGGCGTTCCGGACAGCCGGGTCATTGAAGGCGTCGGACGCGGTGTTGAACAGCAGGGCGCAGGTGTTCAGCTCCGACCTGGGACTCCAGGTCTCCTCCTGGGCCAGCTCCGCCAGCCGGGTCTCGGGCAGCGGGGAGACAAAGTCCACCGTCTCCGCCTCGTACATGGCCCAGGCATCCTCGGGGGTGCCGGCGTAACGGAAGGTAATGGTATCCGGCCCGCCGATGCTGCCGGTATACGTACTGCTCTTCCGCAGGGACAGGGAGTCGTTGTTGTAGCTCTGAACGGCGTAGACGCCGTTGGTCACCAGCTTGGTGTAGTCGGAGTACCAGGTGGCCGTACCGGTGCCGCCATCGGCCTCCGCCAGTTCATTGGCCGCGATGGCGTTGGCCTTCAGCCGCTGGACCACGTCCTCCCGCAGTGGCACCGCGGCGGGAGCGGTGCAGACGTCGGTGAGGAACCAGTCGCAGGCGCTGTTGAGGGTCACCACAAAGGTTTCGTTGTTTTTGGCCTCCACGGCGAGATAGGTAGTGTCGCCGGTGGACTGGACCTCGTCGTATCCCTTGACAATGGACATCAGGGGGGCGTTGGGGGATTTGCAGACGGGATTGGCCAGACGGCGCCAGGCATAGACGAAATCCTGGGCGGTCACCGCCGTGCCGTCGGACCACTTGGCGCTGCGCAGACGGAAGCTGTAGGTCACGGTGCCATCCTTGTTCTCCTCCACGCTGTAGCTCTTGGCCAGACCGTTGGTGACGATGGTGCCGCCGGAATTATCCGCGGCGATCTTCATCAGATTCTCATACAGATGGCTGATGACCGTCATATCCTGGGACTTGGCGGCGTAGATGGGGTCCAGGGTGGCAGGTGCCTGTCCCAGACAGACGGACAGATCCATGGTGGTTTCATCCGCCTCCAGACCGCAGCCGGACAGCAGGCCGAAACAGAGTACCGCTGACAGGAGTCCTGCCGCGGCACGTTTCCAGATATTCATTTGGGAATCGTCTCCTCTCAGGGGAAATCCAGATAAAAGCCGCCGGGGCCGGACGCGCTGCCGCGCCTGCCGGAGGCGGTGGATTTATGATAATGCATTTTGCGGAAGTGCTCTGACACTTCTGAGAAAATACGCATTGTAACAATGTCTGAATTTCATCAGGAATGGCCATTGTTGATGAAATTGCACGGCGTTGCCGAGGGAACAAACCACGATGCGGTTGATTCAGCAGACATTATTATACGTGGATTTTTCCCGCTTGTAAAGGCAGATGACGGAAAAAGTAACAAATAATTACAAAGTTTTGGTTTTGTTCACAGATCCTGGCAGATCCGCCGCCAGACACCGGAATGGGAACCGGAGACAGTTGGAAGAAAGAGAGGATCCGTCGCGAAACAAAACGGGAGGCGGGCTATGCCCGTCTCCCGTCAGGCTGTCGAAAAAGTCCATTGGACTTTTTCAACAGCCTTCACAATGCCTCGCTTTTCTGCCCGCGCATCGGGCCGAAAAGCTGCCGCTGCGCGGCGCAAACGCCTGCTGACACAGGCTTTTTGCAGGCATTCGATCCAATACGAGGGGGCTCCCGCCCCCTCGTACTCCCCCTGCAAAAAAGGACTCTTTTCCTTCAGGCAGGGTTTTTCGACAAGCTGACGGGAGGCGGGCTATGCCCGTCTCCCGTTTGTCATTCAGATGGGGTGTTCCTTCAAATATTCCAGCCACCGGACACAGCCCTTCGTGTTCAGATGAATGCCGTCGGTGGTCTCTTCCGCCCGGAGGCAGCCGTCCTCGCCGGTGACGGCGGATGCCACATCCAGATAGGTACAGTCCTTCTCCTCCGCCAGTTGGACGATGATGGCGTTGAACTCGGCGATGCGTCCGTTGTTGACGTAGCTGCCCTTGGCCTCCTGTTTGGCGCTGATGGGCAGAATGGACTGAAGGGCGATGCGGGCGTCGGGATGGCTCTCCCGCACCCGGTCGATGAGCTTGGCGTACTGGTCGTGGAACTGTTCCGTCTTGGGCCAGCCCAGCTCATTGACGCCCAGCATGATGTAGAGTTTGGAGAATTCCAGCCCGTCTAGGGCGTCCAGCATGGAGACCTTGCCCTGCTCCGTCTCCTGGGTGGCCTTGGAGAAGACGCTCTCCACCGTGGCGCCGGTGGCAAACAGGTACTGCCCGGTCTCCAGTCCGGAGTAGAGGTGGAAGCCCTCGGTCCGGGAGTCTCCCAGGAATACCGCGTCCTCAAAATAGGAGTCCTCCACCGGCGCATCCGGAATGTCCGGCTCCGATGCCGAGGACGACTCCTCCGGCTGCTCCGGTTCCGCCGCCCGTACCTGCGGGAGGGCCTCCGGCGGAAGCTCCGCCGCCTCCGGCGCGGACTTCTGAGTGGGGAAGGCCGGTATCTCCGCGGACACCGAGACCGGCGCTGCCTGGGGTTCTGCTTCGCGTTCTCCTGAAGCCCCCGCCGATACCGTAGGGGTCAGCAGCAGACAGACCATCAGCAGTGCGCCTGCCAGAAACCGTATGCTGCGCCGTGGACGCCGCAGTTCTCTCTTACCCATGTCCCGCTCCTTTTCATGCACATGACCGATTCTCTCTGATATTTATTAGACGCAGAAACGGGATAAAAAGTCGAAACAAAACGATAAAAATTTGGTATCAAATGATATCAGTTTTTGTAATTTCTCCTTTTTCTTCCAGACACTCACTTGGTCAGATCCTGGGGATAGGCGCCGGAATCGTGGAGCTTCTGCAGCTCCCCGGCCACCCGCTGGCGGTCCTCATGATAAGTCATGCCGAACCAGTGGTCCGCAGAGTGGAGCACCGACACCTCCAGCCGTCCGGCCTGGAGCTCGGATTCTACCATCAGGGGCAGCAGGCACTCCGCCTTCAGGTTTTCGCCGGCCTCGTTCCGCAGGAAGTATTCAAAATAGTCCTTCAGCCGGGGGAAGATGGAGGGGGCAAAGCCCCAGAAATTCATGGACACCACCGTGTTCGCCGGAAGAGAGCGGTCCTCCGCCAGATCCTTCAGCGTCCCGTCGGGATAGAGCTGGACCTTCAGCGCCTCCCGGACGGACTGCAGGCGGTCGTTCTCCACAGTGCAGATGCCCCGGGAGACGGTGCCGTACAGGCTGGCGGTGTTCTTCAGCAGATAGCCCACCATGGTGGCCTTGCCGTCCTCCGGCAGGCGCACCAGCTCCTGATAGATGGTCCGGTAGGCGTCGATGCCGTAGTAGTCGTCGGCGTTGATGACGCAGAAGGGCTCATGGACCGTATCCGCCGCGCACAGCAGGGCGTGGACAGTGCCGAAGGGCTTGGTCCGTCCCTCCGGAATGTGGTAGAAGGAGGGCACGGAGGAGAAGTCCTGATACACATAGGCCACCTCCACGGGAGAGCCGTCCGCGGCGGTCTTCTTCGCCAGATAGCCGCCCACCAACTCCTCCATCATCTGCCGCATCTCGGGCTTGATGATGAACACCACCTTATTGAAGCCGGCCCGAAGGGCATCATAAATGGAATACTCCATCAGGATCTCATGATGAGGCCCGATGCCGTCCACCTGCTTGCTGCCGCCGTACCGGGAGCCCAGTCCCGCCGCCATGATTACCAGAGAAACTTTCATATGAACCTCCATGCGCGTCTTTGCGCTGTATCTGCCGGAAAAGCTCCCGGAAGGGGGCGATTCCCGTTTTCATCCCACGTCCGGGACGTGCCCGGACAGTGACTCTAGTATAAGCATACCCTATTTCCGCATCGATTTCAACTGCTTGTAATCGTTTGTATCCCACACAACACTTTTTACCAGCTCCTGGGAAAGAACTACCGGCGGCGTGCTGGCGGAAAGGGCGCGGGAGGCCTTCGGACGGACAAAAAGGCGGGGGGGGGGGGGGGGGGGGGGGGGGGCGGCCCCGCCCCTTTGTTTTTTTTATATTGTTTTTTTTTTTTTTTTTTTTAAAAATACTATAAAATCTTTGTTTGTTTTTTTAAAATATATTTAAGAAAAA
>NZ_JBQHUP010000010.1:0-65866 GCF_052065175.1 Dysosmobacter sp. HCP28S3_G4
GGCGTTGATGACGGGCTCCAGGGAGCTGAGGACTTCCTCAACAGTCTGCAGGAACTCGGGCTCGTTGGCGTTCTTGGCCTTGGTCTCAGCCAGAACTCTTTCCAGATAAGCGTTCATAATAATATCCTCCTCAACCAAATACATTTTGTTCATACTGAACAAGTTTTCCATTGCCTTGTTGTCTTCACTTTAGCATATCCCAATGATTCGTACAAGTGAAATTCTCGCATGTCAAACATTCCGTTTTGGTCCTGCAAAAATTGTCAGACCAAAAAGTGACGGGAATCCTGCACAAATAGAAAAATCGTGCAAGAAACGATTCGGAAAAGTGCGGGCTGGACGGGGTGTAAAAAAATGCTGTATAAAATTGTGCATAATGCAAAAATCCGCCGGAGGTGGAACATCGTCCGGCCATTGCGAAAATTCCGGCCGGAACGGGAGAAGAACGCCCCGTGATTGACATTTTTTCAGGAATTTGTATAATGGAAGAAAAGAGCATCACGGCGGTGATGCGTCATTCTGCGGCAAAAATCGAGGGAGGCAATCATATGCACACCTATTCCATGGATGTGGCGGGCCTGCGCCGGGAGCTGCCCATCTGCAAGATCACGGACGATCTGTACATCGGCGCGTTCATCATGTTCGGCGACGCGGAGCTGACCGTGGCCTGCGCCCGGGAGCTGCTGAAGCTGGTCCCGGCGGACAGCTACGACTACATGCTGACGGCGGAGGCCAAGAGCATCCCCCTGATCCATGAGATGGCCCGGCAGTCCGGGGCGGAGAAGTACTTCATCGCCCGGAAGGGCCCCAAGGCCTACATGCCGGACCCCCTCCACGTGGTGGACCAGTCCATCACCACCGCCGCCCAGCAGGAGCTGTATCTGGGCCGGGACGACGCGGAGCTGATCCGGGGCAAGCGCATCCTGCTGGTGGACGACGTCATCTCCACCGGCGGCTCCATGCACGCCATGGAGAGCCTGGTGGACCAGGCCGGGGGCATCATCGTGGGCCGTGCAGCTGTTCTGGCGGAGGGCGGCGCCGCTGACCGGAAGGACATCGTCTATCTGGAGAAGCTGCCGCTGTTCAACGCCGACGGCACGCTGAAGGGATAAACCGAAACCAAACATGGACAAGAAGGAAGCCCGTGCGTAACATACGCACGGGCTTCTCCTTTTATGACACTTACTTCTCGATCTTCTCGAATTTCTCCGCCGGAGCCTTGCACAGGGGGCAGCGGAAGTCCGCGGGCAGGGACTCGCCCTCGTAGACGTAGCCGCAGATGGAGCAGCGGTAGCCGTTGATCTCCACCGTGCGGTACACGGACGCTGCGGGCGGGGTGGCCTTGCCCCGGTTGGCGTAGGCCTTCAGGGTCAGCACGTCGCCGCCGGACAGCATCTCCGCCTCCGTGGCCTGGCCCACGTACAGCACGTACTTGCCGATCTCCATCCGGTCCACGATCTTGCAGGAGATGCGGGACACCATGTGCTCCGTCAGATAGGGGTTGCCGGCGCCGTCGGTCTGAACCTCCCGGCCCTCAAACTTGTCGCCCATCCGGCCGGACTTGTAGCCGAACTGGCTGACGATCTCCTGGGGGCAGTCGGCGTCCAGCAGGGTGACGGAGAAGCTGCCGGCGGTCTCCACCGCCTTGCAGGTCTCGTTGTCCCGGTTGACGGCCACCGTGAACAGGGGCGGATAGGAGGAAGTCACCTGATGGAAGGAGTTGACGATGCAGCCGTGACGCTTGCCGTCTGCCGCAGCGCTGAGGAGCGCGAGAGTGTAGTCCAGTTTGTCATAAGCCTTTTTGTTCATGGGGAAACCTCCTTAATGAGAATTGTTACTGTTAGTGTAAGTTCAGTATACACCGATTTGGTGCAAATGCAAGTGTTTTTTGCAACAATCTGGAAAATGAAAGAAAATTTTTTCCGCCGGGAAATTTCCCATGGACAACGGCGGAAAATCAGTGTATACTGCCATCAACCAGAAGTATAATCTGTGTTTATGATTAATATAAGTGAATCAAATAGCTATCAAGCTGCAAGAAGGAGTGGTACTGATGACTGAGAGCTATGCGGGAAAGATCAACCGGAAACTCATCAAGAAGCGCCGCATCATCGCCGCGGCGGCGGGCCGGGAGCCGGCGGACCTGGTGCTGAAGAACGCCACCTACGTCAACGTGTTCTCCGGCGAGCTGTGCACCGACGACATCGCCGTGGCCGAGGGCCTGATCGTGGGCATGGGAAAGTACCACGGCAAAACGGAGGCGGACATGACGGGGCGCATCGTCCTGCCCGGCTTCCTGGACGCCCACATCCATCTGGAGAGTTCCCTGGTGAGCCCCAAGGAATTCGTGAAGGCCGTCCTGCCCCACGGCACCACCACCGTGGTAACGGACCCCCATGAGATCGCCAACGTCATGGGCACCGACGGCATCGACTACATGCTCCAGGCCACGGAGGGCCTGCCGGTGGACGTGCGGTTCATGCTGTCCTCCTGCGTCCCCGCCACGCCCCTGGACGAGTCCGGCGCCAACCTGGACTACCGGGCCATCGACTCCTTCTACGACCACCCCAGAGTCCAGGGTCTGGCGGAGATGATGAACTACGTGGGCATCGTCAATGGCGACGACTCCGTGGTGGAGAAGATCGTGGCGGCCCAGGCCCACCACAAGAAGATCGACGGCCACGCCCCGGGCCTGTCCGGCAACGATCTCAACGCCTACATCGCCGCCGGCGTCTACTCCGACCACGAGTGCGCCGATCTGTCGGACGCCATGGCCAAGCTCCAGCGGGGCCAGTTCATCATGATCCGGGAGGGCACCGCCGCCCGGAATCTGGAGGCGCTGGTGCCCCTGCTGTGCAGCCAGTACGCCGACCGCTGCATGTTCTGCACCGACGACAAGCACCCCAGCGACCTGCTGGAAAAGGGCCACATCGACTACATCGTGAAAAAGGCCATCGCCCTGGGGGCGGACCCCATCACCACCATCAAGGTGGCCTGCCACAACGCCGCCCGGTACTTCCTGCTGAACAACCGGGGGGCCATCGCGCCGGGGTATCTGGCGGACTTCGTGGTCATCGACGACTTCAAGCGGTTCAACATCCAGGAGGTCTACAAGAAGGGCGTCCTGATGTACGACGGGGCGCTGCGGGACTTCCCGGAGCCGGTCATCGACCCCTATCTGGTGGAGCGGGCCCACAGCACCTTCCACGTGGCGGAGCTGACGGAGAAGGACTTCATGGAGGACCGTCCCCGGGGCGTCATCGGCCTGGTGCCCGGGGAGATCGTCTCCCGGGACGCGGGCTACGCCACCAAGATCGACCTGAAGAAGGACATTCTGAAGATCGCCGTCATCGAGCGCCACCGGGGCACCGGCCACATCGGCATCGGCTACATCCAGGGCTACGGCCTGAAGCACGGCGCCGTGGCCACCTCCGTGTCCCACGACTCCCACAACATCATCGTGGTGGGCGCCAGCGAAAAGGAGATGGCTGCCGCCGCCAACCGGGTGACGGAGCTGGACGGCGGCATCGTGGTCTGCCGGAAGGGCCAGGTGCTGGGAGAGGTGCGGCTGGAGATCGCCGGCATCATGAGCGAGGACTCCCTGGTGAACGTGAACCGGGATCTGGAGGCCGCCAAGGAGCAGGCCTTCGGCCTGGGCGTCTCCCGGGGTATCGACCCCTTCATGACCCTGAGCTTCATGTCCCTGCCCGTCATCCCCACCCTGCGGCTCACCACCCGGGGCGTCTTCGACGTGGGACAGCAGAAGTACGTGTGAACCATGCGCGAAAAGCGGTTTCCCCGGACCGAACGGTCCGGGGAATTCTTTTTTGTAAAATTACAGTTTCATATTGACTTTTATAAAATTAAATGATATCTTTAATTTTATAAAAGAAGGGGGGCGGCGGTATGGCTGTTGACGTAGTACCGGAGTGGATGGCGGAGCTGGACGACGAGGACGTGGCCTTCATCCGGAGATTCATTCTGGCCTCCGGGTCGCTGAAGGAGATGGCGAAGCAGTACGGCGTCACCTATCCCACGGTGCGCCTGCGGCTGGACCGGCTGATCCAGAAGATCCAACTGAGCCAGCAGGCGGCGGAGGAGCCGTATGTGGCGCTGATCAAGCGTCTGGCGGTGAACGACCGGCTGGACTTCGACACCGCCAAGCTGCTGATCACGGAATACCGGAAGACGAAAGGGGAGAATTGAGATGAGAAATGTGGCGATGCTGCTGGCGTTTCTGCTGGTGTTTGCGGTGGGGGGCGTCCTGCTCCAGATCTTTCTGTCCCGGCGGGAGAGCAAGTGGCCGGGGCTGGTGCTGCCGCTGCTGACGTTTCTGTACGCCCTGCTGATGGCGTGCAGCGCCGTGGCCTACAACGGCGGCTTCCCCTGGGGAGCGGTCCTAGCGTCGCTGGTGCTGGGGAACCTCCCCACGGCGGTGCTGCTGGCCATCTACTGCTCCTGCCGGGAGAGGCGGAAGCGCCGGGACGATGTGGAGAAGATGAATATTCAGGATTTATGAGAAACGAAACCGCCGCTCCTGGCCAGCAGGCCGGAGCGGCGGTTTTTCACTCATGGGCGTGGGGCAGGTTCCAGCGGAAGTGGGCGGACAGGCCCCGGATCAGGAACACGGCGGCGGTGCCGGCCAGCATGGACAGGCCCTCTCCGGCGTAGTGCCACAGCAGTCCGCAGATCACCGCCCCCACCAGGGAGGCGCAGGCGTAGATGTGCTTCACGAAGATGTAGGGCGTGTCTCCGGCCATGACGTCCCGCAGGACGCCGCCGCCCACGCCGGTGATGACGCCCACGAAGGCCAGCAGGAACAGCGTGGCCCGGGGTTCGTGGGCGTAGGCCACCCGGATGCCCACCACCGTGAAGATGCCCAGTCCCGCCGTGTCCATGAGGAACAGGCACAGGTCGTACAGCGCCGGGTCCCACATCAGCAGCCGCCGCACCCCGGGCAGGAACAGCACCAGGGAGGTGAGGATGGCCACCGTGGCGTAGATGGGGTCCTGAAAGGTGGCGGGGGGCGTGTTGCCCAGGATCAGGTCCCGGATGACGCCGCCGCCCACAGCGGTGGTGAGACCCAGAATGCACACGCCGAAGATGTCCATGTTCTTTTTGATGCCGGTCATGGCGCCGGAGGCGGCGAAGGCCATGGTGCCGATGAGTTCGACGATGAGAATGAAACGGTCCATAAGCGGGAAGGTCTCCTTTGTCGGTTACAGATCAGACGGACACGGAAACACGGAGGGGCGTCATGTCCGGGTGCCGTTCCGGACCATCTCCATGAAGGCCGCCGCCGCGGCGGTGGGGGACACGTCCCGGAGGGTGCACATGTCCACGCTGCGGGCGGGGATGCTGAAATCCGTCCGCAGCAATCGGATGTCCCCGGCGTGCAGGGCATCCTGGACGAACTCCAGCGTCACCCCCGCCACGCCCAGGCCGATCTTCGCCAGGGACACCAGCAGCGACCGGGAGGACAGCTCGATCTCCGGCGTCAGGGTGATGCCCCACCGTAGGAAGGTCTGCTCCAGGAAGACCCGGCTGCTGGCCTTCCGCTCCAGCAGGATCAGGGGGAACGCCGCGATCTCCCGGGCGGTGTACACGTGGTCGAAGTCGCAGTCGTAGCCGCTGCCCGCCACGAAGGCGGTGTGGGTCTGGAAGCAGGGCCAGTCCGTCAGGCTGGACTTGTCGGCGGGAGAGGAGGCGAAGGCGATGTCCACCACGCCGGATTTCAGCAGGGACAGCACCTTGGCGCTGCGTCCGCTGACGATCTTCAGCCGGATGCCGGGATGCTCCCGGTGGAACCGCTCCAGATAGGGCGTCAGGAACATGGCGGTCACGGTGTCGCTGGCGCCGATGGTCAGGGTGCCCAGCAGCAGCTGCTGGGCCTGGGACAGCTTGTCCTCTCCCGTGGACAGTAGGCTCAGGGCGCTGCGGACGTACTGGTACAGCATCTGGCCCTCCCCCGTCAGGGTGACGCCCCGGGGCGACCGGGCGAACAGACGGGCCTGCAAAGCCGTCTCCAGCTGCTTGATGGACTGGCTCACCGCCGACTGGGAGATATACAGATTCTTCGCCGCCACGGAGATATTGCCGGTCTCCGCCACCTCCCGGAACACCCGGTACAGCTCCAGCTTCACCGCCATGCCGCGGCCCCCTTTCGTTTCCGTTATCAATTCTGCTGCACAATGCCGTATTCAGTATAAGCACCGCTGTGGAAAAAAGCAACGGAAAATTTTGTGCCCCGGCGTCTCCTGGGCGGGAGACGCCGGGGCGTGTTGGGAAAAGGGTCACTGGCCGGGGTCCGGGATGCGGCGGGACATCCAGATCTCGTAGGCCCGGGAGATGCGGGGCCAGTCCGCCAGAAGCCACCAGGCGTCGAAGTAGTCCCCCCGGCGGTTCTGGTAGTCCAGATAGTAGGCGTGTTCCCACACGTCGCAGCACAGCAGGGGCTTCAGGGGCAGGGGCGTGTCCTGATTGGCGGTCTTTACCACCGACAGCGTCCCGTCGGGACCGGCGCAGAGACAGGCCCAGCCGGAGCCGAACTGGCCCAGAGCCGCCGTCTTCATGGCGGATTTCAGGCCCGGCAGGTCCCCGAAGTACCGGGCGATGGCCCCATCCAGAGGCGGGACCGGGGAGGACACCGGCGTGGGGTGCAGGTTGGCGAAGTAGAGGTCGTGGAGGTACACGCCGCCAGCGTTGTTCCGGACGCCCTGGCGGATGTCCTCCGGCAGCTGACACCAGTCCTGGCACAGCTGCTCCAGGGTCCAGGTCTGGTACTCCGGATGGCCCTTCAACAGGGCGTTGAGGTTGTCGATATAGGCGGCGAAGTGCTTGTCGTGGTGGAAGTGCATGGTCTTGGCGCTGAGCTCCGGCTCCAGGGCGTCGTAGGGGAAGGCCAGCGGCGGCAGGGTGTAGGGGTAGTGTTGATCCATAGGGCAGCATCCTCTCCTTTTTGTTCCGTGGTATCAGCAGGTCCACGATATCTGTGATAGAATATGTCCGGAAGGCGGCTTTCATACGGCGGGGCGGGACGGCGCCGGGCGGAAAAGTTTTTTCCGGGTTGAAGAAATCCGGCCCGCCGTCCCGTTTTATGAGACAGAAGAGAGGTGAGGCGTCCCGTGGACCGGCGGAGAGAACCATCCTTTGAGCGGCTGGTGGATCAGTACCAGCGGCTGGTATACACCGTCTGTTATCAGATGGTCCGGGACGTCCAGACGGCGGAGGACCTGACCCAGGAGACCTTCCTGTCCGCCTACCTCCATCTGGCGGACTGTCCGGCGGGCTACGAGCGCCAGTGGCTGGCCCGCATCGCCGTCAACAAGGCCAAGGACCATCTCCTCAGCGCCTACAGCCGCCGGACGGTGCTGCCGGGAGACGAGGAGATGCCCCCCGGCCCGCCGGAGCCGTCCACCGAGGAGACGGCCCTGAGCCGCTGCGGCGAGGCGGAGCTGCGGCGGCAGATCCTGGCCCTGCGGGAGCCATACGGCAGCGTCCTGCGGCTCCATCTGCTGGAGGAGTGGACACCGGAGGAGACGGCGCTGACCCTGGGCCGTCCGGTGAAGACGGTACATACCCAGATCGCCCGGGGAAAACGGCTCCTGCAGGAGCAGCTGAAAGGGGGAGCGAACCCATGAACGCCTTTGACAAACACGGACATCTGACGGAGGAGGCCCTCCGGGTCCTGACGGACGGCGGGCCCCTGACGGAACTGGAGCGGCTGGAGCTGGCGGAGCATCTCAGCTACTGCGACGGCTGTCTGGAGCGGTATGCCGCCCTGCTGGCGGAGACGCCGCTGATGGAGCCGCCGCCCCGGTGCAAAGAGAACATCCGGCGGCGCATCCGCCGCCGGGCGGCGGGGCTGCTGCTGAACCGCTGCACCGCGGCGGCGGCCGCCGTGGCGGTGGTGGTGACGGCGGTCTGGACGGCCCCGGCGGTCTCCGTGCCCCACAGCGGTGGGGAGCGCCCCGTCATCGGAGAGGTTTTGCGGTCCTGGCCGGAGCGGCTGGACCGGCGGCTGGAACAGATCACCGGCCTGTGGGCGGGCCGGGACAACATACAAGGAGGTCACACATCATGAGGAAAAATCGAATCCTGCTGTTCATCTGCGCCTGCATCCCCGGCTGCGGCCAGATGTACCTGGGCTATATGAAGCGGGGCATCTCCATGACGGCGGCGGTGTGTCTGGACATCGGCGCGGCGTCGTTCCTGAACTTCGGGGAGCTGGCCATCGTGCTGCCGGTGCTGTGGCTGTACGCCTTCTTCGACACCTGGAACCTGCGGGCCGGGCTGGACGGCGGCACCGCCCAGCCGGATGGGTATTTGTTCGGCCTGTCCGGCGCCGACGCGGAGCAGTTGACCAGACTGGCACAGCGGCGTCACAGCCTGGTGGGCTGGTGTCTGGTGGTCCTGGGCCTGTACGCCCTGTTGCAGTCCTGCGCTGGAGCGCTCCTGCGCTTCGACGGCTTCGTCTGGGAGATGTTCGGCTGGGTGTACTACTTCATCCGGGACGACCTGCCCAGACTGGCCGCCACCGTGGGCGTCATCGCCCTGGGCGTGTGGTTCATCCGGGGGCCGAAGACGGTGCCGCCGGAGGAGGGCTATCAGCCCTACGCCCCGCCCCGGGAGGACAGCTCCGCAGCGGCGGAGCCGGTGACGGCGTCCCCGGCGGAGAGCGGCGCGGCGTCCGGCGATTCCGGTCCGGAGGACGGAGCCGCGGAACAGGAGGACGGCCATGGAGCGGAGTGATCAGCGGCCCGTCCGCCGGGTGGGGACTTTCACCACCGGCGTGACCCTCATCGGGGCGGGCCTTGCCATGCTGGCCACGCTGTGGCTGCCCTGGGAGGACTTCCTGTGGGCCATGGGACTGTCGCCGCTGCTGCTGGTGAGCCTGGGCGTGGAGACGCTGCTGGCGGCCCGGAAGGACGGCCGCGTCCGGTACGACTGGGTGGGGATGCTCCTGTGCGTGCTGGTGACCCTGGCGGCACTGTGCCTCACCGCCGCCGCGTGGTGGCTGCGCCACGCCCCGGAGGGCTGGTGCCTTTGATCCCGGCGGTGATATGGGGAAGCATGACGGCCCTGCTGTTCTGGCTGGCGCGGCTGCTGTGGATGGCCCTCCCGGCCCTCCGTCTGCTGACGGAAGTCCTGGGCTGGTAACGGAAAACAGAACAGCCCCGCCGTGAGACCGTCGGGGCGAAGAAACAGAACAGCGCCGCCGGTTTCCCGGCGGCGCTGGTGCGTTTTGGGGGATTTACTTCTTCAGGCTGGCCACCCACTGGGCGTACTTCTCCAGATTGGCGTCGCAGTCGGCCTTGGTGTCGCCCTTGGTCAGGACGTAGACCTTGATCTTGGGCTCGGTGCCGGAGGGACGGACGATGACGGAGGTGCCGTCGGCCATCTCGAAGCGCAGCACGTTGGAGCCGGACAGCTCCATGGTGCTCTTCTCGCCGGTGGCCAGATCGGTGACGGAGCCGTCCTTGTAGTCCTTGAACTGGGCCACCTTCACGCCGGAGATCTCGGCGGGCGGGGTCTCCCGCAGGGACTTCATCAGCGCGGCCATGTCCTTCAGGCCGTCCAGGCCGGGCATCACTAGGTTGTGGGTCTTCTCGGCGTAGTAGCCGTACTTCTCGTACAGCTTCTCCAGGGCGTCGAACAGGGTCAGGCCCTGACCGGCGTACCAGGCGGCCATCTCCGTCAGCATCATGGAGGCGGTGACGGCGTCCTTGTCACGGACGTAGTCGCCCAGCATGTAGCCGTAGCTCTCCTCGTAGGAGAAGATGACCTTGCCCTCGCCGGAGTTCTCCAGCTTGTCCTTCTTCTCCGCCAGGAACTTGAAGCCGGTGAAGGTGTCGTAGCACTGGAGGCCGTTGACCTCGGCCACCTTCCGGGCCATCTCCGTGGTGACGATGGTCTTCAGGGCCACGGGCTTCTCCGGCATCTTGCCGGTGCGGCGCATGGCGCCGATGAGGTAGTCCAGCAGCAGCACGCCGGTCTGGTTGCCGGTGACGGGGCGGAACTCGCCGCTGTGATCCCGGACCATGATGCCCACGCGGTCGCTGTCAGGGTCGGTGCCCAGGATGAAGTCGATGTCGTTCGCCTTGGCCAGATCAACGGCCAGATAGAAGCCCTCGGGGTTCTCCGGGTTGGGGGAGACCACGGTGGGGAAGTCGCCGTCGATGACCATCTGCTTGGGCTCGCACAGCAGGTGCTTGATGCCCAGGGTCTTCAGGGCCTCGGGGACCAGCTTGTAGCCGCAGCCGTGGAAGGGGGTGTACACCAGCTTGAAGGTGTCGGCCACCTTCTCCACCGCCTCCTTGTCCAGGATCTGGGCGGTGACGTTGGCCATGAACTTCCGGTCCGTCTCATCGCCGATGACCTCGATGAGACCGGCCTTCACGCCCTCGTCATAGGGCATGGTCTTCACGCCGTCGAAGATGTCGATCTTGGACAGCTCCTCGGCGATGGCGTCGGCGTGATGGGGCGGCAGCTGGGCGCCGTCCTCCCAGTAGACCTTGTAGCCGTTGTACTCCTTGGGGTTGTGGGAGGCGGTGACGTTGATTCCCGCCTGGCAGTGGTACTCCCGGACGGTGAAGCTCAGCTCGGGAGTGGGACGCAGGGCGTCGAAGATGCGGACGTGGATACCGTTGGCGGCGCAGACCTCGGCGGCGGCCCGGGCGAACTCCAGGGAGTGGTTGCGGCAGTCATTGGCGATGGCCACGCCCCGCTTTTTGGACTCCTCGCCGCCCTCGGCGATGACCTTGCAGAAGCCCTGGGTGGCCCAGCGGATGACATGGATGTTCATATTGTGCAGGCCGGTGCACATGGTGCCCCGCAGACCGGCGGTGCCGAACTCCAGCGGGCCGTAGAACCGGCCCTCGATCTCCTTGGGGTCGTTCCGGATGGCCTCCAACTCCGCGTGCTCCTCGGCCGAGAGGGCGGGGCTTGCCAGCCACTTTTCATATTCCTTCATGAAATCCATATGTACTTCCTCCTATAACAAATTTGAGAATCTGCCTGTCAAAGGGTCCCGGCGCGCATCCAGCAAGACGCCCCGGGCCCATGGGGGACCACACTTATTCCGCTGTCTCCGGCTGCTGCTCCAGCAGGGCCCGGGCCTCCTCCGCACGGGAGGCGGGGACGCAGATGTCCACGCCCTGGGCTGCGAAGCCGCCCAGCACCTTGCCCAGCGTGCCGTTCTTGAAGGCGGGGATGCCGCAGCTCTCCAGCATGGACACGGTGATGTCCGCCATGCTGTCCAGCTCCCACTGGATGCCCAGGCTCACCGCCTGCTCCGGATGGCCCTCCGCGTCCTTGGGCCAGCGCTTCAGCAGATCGCGGTCTGCTCTGGCCCAGAAATCCTTGGCCGGTTCCGTCATACGCTCACGTCCTTTACTTGTGATATCGGGTGCCCGCGTTGATCTGGTACGCCCGGTAGATCTGCTCCAGCAGCATCACCCGGGCCAGATGGTGGGGAAATGTCATGGGGGACATGGACAGCCGCGCCCCGGCGGCGTCCTTGACGGAGGGGTGCAGGCCGAAGGACCCGCCGATGAGAAACACCAACTGCTTCTCTCCCCGGCTGGCCCAGTCCGCCATCTGGCGGGCCAACTCCTCGCTGGACCGCTCCTTCCCCTCGATGCACAGGGCGATGAGAAAGGCGGAGGGCGGCAGCTTGGCCCGGATGGCGGCTGCCTCCTTTGCCAGAGCCGCCTCGATCTGGGCGGGGGAGGGATTCTCCGGCAGACGCTCCTCCGGCAGCTCCGTGACGATCAGGTCACAGTACCGGCTCAGCCGCTTGACGTACTCCGCGGCGGCGTCGGCGTAGAATTTCTCCTTCAGCTTGCCCACGCAGAGCAAAGTCACCTTCTGCATACGGTCTCCTCCGAAGACGTCTGATCCTGATTCTTGATGAAAAAGTTTCATCAAGAATCCCGCGTGCTGCGCACGCTCGAATTGTGCAGGGGCACCATTCGGCGTCTGCTGTGCATCAGTTCGACGGGCCAAATCAGAGATTTGGAGTCTCACTGATCATCAAAACGGAACGCGCGACCCGCTATCAAACGGTTTGAACCATTTTAATCAGTTTTAGTATGATACCCCTGGCTCACCGTGTCCCTGGGGGCCACGGACAGGGGCACCGGGACGTCCAGCGTCTCCAGCGCCCGTCCCACGGCGTTCAGGGCCATGGCGGGGGTGTTGTTCTCCCGGCTGAGATGGGCCAGCACGATCTCCCGGGTCCCGGCCCGGGCGGAGACCAGGGCGAAGGCCGCGGCGTCCTCGTTGCTGAGATGGCCCTCCGGGCCGAGAATGCGCTGCTTGAGATAGTAGGGATAGGGGCCGGAGCGGAGGGCGTCCACGTCGTGGTTGGCCTCCAGTACCAGAAGGGGCACGCCGGTGAGGACCTCCGCCGCCTCCTCCGTCACGTAGCCGGAGTCCGTCAGCACGCCGGCGTCCCCGAACCGGTAGCCGCAGGCGCCGGGGGCGTCGTGGCAGGTGGGGAAGGGGGTGACGGTGAGGCCGTCCAGTGAGATGGTCTCCCCGTCGGCGAAGGGGCGGAGCAGCGGCTCAATACCGGCGATGCGGTAAGCCAGACCCGCGCAGGTGCGGCGGCTGGCGTAAACGGGAACGGCGTACTTCTTCACGAAGGTCTGAAGTCCGCCGATGTGATCGGTGTGGGTATGGGTGATGAACACGGCGGCCAGCTCCTCCGGCTCCACGCCCAGCGTCCGAAGGGCGACGACGATGCGGCGGCAGGAGATACCGGCGTCCAGCAGAACATGGACGCCGCAGCAGCTCACCAGGGCGGCGTTCCCGGAGGAGCCGCTGGCCAGGGTATGTATGGTGGTCAAGATGATAAACCTCGCAGAAGGAATGATACGTGAAAGCGTACAAAAAAGCAGAACACCGCCGGAGAGAACCTTGCCCGGGGGGCGACATCCTCCACGGCGGCGCGAACAATTAGGAATTAGGAGTTAGGAGTTAGGAATTAGGAATTAGGAATTAGAAGATAGGAGATATACGGCAGGAGTTCCGCCCTAAAACCGCCAGTCCGGGAAAGGGGGCCAGGGGGAACCGCACCAGTCCGGGAAAGGGGGCCAGGGGGAACCGCACCAGTCCGGGAAAGGGGGCCAGGGGGAAACCTACGGTTTCCCACGGTTCTTTTGCCCGCAGGGCAAAAGAAGTTGCCGTAATCATTTTTGCCGCGGCGTGTACGTGGCAAAAATACCGAGACCCCAGCCGCCGGGGGCGGCGTCACCAGTCCGCAGACTGGTGGTGGGGGATTCTCAAGGGGGAGCCTGCTCCCCCTTGAAGGCGCGGCGCGCTATCCGATATGCGCCTCCATCTCGTCATTCTCTCCGGGGACCTCCACGGCGCGGATGTCCGCGCCCAGGGCACGGAGCTTCTCCACCAGATTCTCATAGCCACGCTCGATATACTGCACGCAGCTGATCTCGCTGACGCCTTGAGCCGCCAGGGCCGCGATGACCAGCGCCGCTCCTGCCCGGAGATCGCAGGCCTGGATGGGCGCACCGGTGAGATGGTCCACGCCCTCCACCACGGCGGTCCGGTCATCCACCTGAATGGAGGCGCCCATGCGCTTCAGCTCGTCCACGTAGCGGTAGCGGTTGTTCCACACGCTCTCCGTCACCAGGGACGTGCCCTGGGCCAGAGACAGCACAGCGGTGATCTGGGGCTGCATATCCGTGGGGAAGCCGGGATAGGGCATGGTCTTCACATTGGTCTTCTGGAGAGGGCCTGTCCGGCGGACCAGCAGGGTGTCGTCCAGCTCCTCCACCTCCACGCCGCACTCCTGGAGCTTGGCGGTGATACAATCCATGTGTTTGGGAATAATGTTCTTCACCAGGATCTGTCCGCCGGTGGCGGCCACGGCGGCCATGTAGGTGCCCGCCTCGATCTGGTCGGGGATGATGGCGTAGGTGCCGCCGGTGAGATGGGTGACGCCCTTGATCTTGATGGTGTCCGTGCCAGCGCCCCGGATGGAGGCGCCCATGGAGTTCAGGAAGTTAGCCAGGTCCACGATGTGGGGCTCCTTGGCGGCGTTCTCGATGACGGTGTTGCCCTCCGCCAGAACGGCAGCCATCATGATGTTCATGGTGGCCCCCACGGACACCACGTCCAGATAGATGTTGGCGCCGTGGAGACGGCCCGTCTCCGCGGAGGCGTGGATGAAGCCGCCCTCCACCACCACCTTGGCGCCCATGGCGGTGAAGCCCTTCACGTGCTGGTCGATGGGCCGCACGCCGAAGTTGCAGCCGCCGGGCATGGCCACCTCCGCCTGCCCGAACCGGCCCAGCAGGGAGCCGATGAGGTAGTAGGAGGCCCGGATCTTCCGGGCCAGGTCATAGCTGGTGCGGGTGGAGCGGATGTGGGTGCAGTCGATCTCCACGGTGTGGGGATTGATGGACCGGACGCCCGCGCCCAGATTTTCCAGGATCCGGAGGCACAGCGTCACGTCAGAGATCTGGGGGATGTTCTCAATGCGGCAGACACCGTCCACCAGCAGGGCGGCGGGGATGATGGCCACGGCGGCGTTCTTGAAGCCGCTGATCTCTACCTCGCCGAAAAGCGGCTTGCCGCCGCGAATCACATAATTTGTCAATGTTGGACCCTCTCTCCAAAAGGCTCGTTATCGTCAGACAGCTTCCGAAGGTGTAAAAGATTCTCAGGAAGCCCGCGGCGGAACTGCCGCGGGAGCCGGAAACGGCTCCGATCAGTATCGCATCGTCAAAGCGGCACGCCCCGCGTGCCGGTATGGGGCCTGTCCATCCGGACAGTCTCCGGCGAACGCACGGATCGCGGGCCGGCAAGGACAGTTTGCCCCCGCCCACGCCGGTTCATACCAGAGTCTGCGGACAGACTTACACAGCAATAGCATAGCATATCCGGCAGGGAAAAGCAAACAGTTTCTTCCTGCCGTCCTGTACAGAAATCAGCTGCGGGTGACAGCCTCTGTCAAACAGTTTACATAATAATTTCCGGTGTCGGTGACGACACACCAGGCGGGCACCAGGGACATGGGGGCCGCGGCGGTGCTCTGGAGCTCGTAGCAGAGGTAGACCTCCGTCACGGCGGACACCACGGCGCCGCTGTCCCGGCGGGCGTTGAGGAACTTGGTCAGGGCCGTCACGGCGGACATGGAGCCGCCGGAGACGGAGGCAGAGGCGGTCTGGGGCAGATGGGCGCCGGAGACGGATACCAGACTGCCGCCGGAGACGGCGAAATCCACGGAGGCGTTGGACACGGGGTAGCCGTCGAAGTACTGCACCGCCGAGCCGGTGCCGCTGTCCGGGTCCAGGGTCAGGTCCTGATAGCCGAAGGCCTGGCAGAACTTCCGGCAGACGGCCTCAGCGTCCGACCGGGCCAGGGTGCCCGTTGCCTCGAAGACGCCGTTGGAGCGGAACAGGGCCTGTCCGGCGGAGCTGGTGAAAATGTAGATGCCGCCGCCCTCGTTGGACATGGTCAGGTCGTCGCCCAGCAGGGCGGCGGCCAGGGCGCGGTCCCCGTCCAGATCCCGGCTGAGGGTCACGCTGGCGGGGGGCAGGGAGGAGGGGATGCGGGCCTCCAGAGCGATGTCCTCGGAGGCGAACAGCTCCGTCAGCTCCCGGGCGGTGCGCTCCCGGGCGGAGCGCTCCTGGCCCCGGACGCTGGCCAGAGAGCACAGCAGCACCGCGTTCATCAGCAGCAGGATGAGCAGGATGATGTTTTTCAGACGGGTCCGGTCCATGGGCGGCACACCCCCCTTTCTGAATTAGGAATTAGGAATTTATTCGGCCAGCCAGCCGGCGGTGATGGTGCCTGCGCCGGTGTCGGTGTAGCAGATGTTCAGCTCCCGGCCCGCGTAGGTGCGGGCGATGGCCAGCGCCTGAGTCAGCGGCAGCAGGCGGGAGGTATCCGCCATGGGCAGGTACTGCCGGGGATGGAGGGTGAACCGGACGATCTGAAGCCCCTGGATCTCCACCACGGCGGCGGGCTCTCCGCCGCTGAGGCGGACGGGTACGCCGTTCACCTGATAGTCGAAGGTCAGGAGCCAGTCGTCTTCCGCTGCGGGCTCCACGCTCTGGAGGGCCAGGGCGCCGCCGCTGGACAGGAGCCGGTACAGGAATTGATAACTGCCCAGCACCGCCTCCCCGGCGGTGGCCGTCTGGCCCGCGGCGGAGATGGAGAGGGCCTCGTCGGCGCCGCCGTCGTAGTCCACGGTGCCGTCGGGCTGGATGCGGAGGGTCCGCTCGCCCTCGCCGATGACCTGGGTGCCGTTGGAGGCGGTGTACCGGTCCTTGGTGCTGGGGTTGAAGCCCACGGCGGACAGCAGCTCATCGGCGCTGCCTGCGGTGTCCTGGACGGAGAACTCCAGGTACTCCGGCAGATCCTCCGTGGGAAGGAGGGTATAGGGATCCAGGGCGGTCTCCCCCAGCTCAAAGGCAAAGGCGGCGCCGCCGGGCTGATAGCTGCCCACCAGGTCCTCCAGGGACGCCGGGGCCACCTTGGTGGCGAAGCGGTGATAGAGGGCGCCGTCGGTGAGATACAGCTCCACGCCGTCCTCCCCGATGGCCAGCACCAGCCGCCGGACGGCCAGTTCCGCGGGCGGCGCGTCGGCGCCCACCAGCTCCGCCGCCACGGACAGGGGCAGGACGTTTTCAAAGTCGTAATAGACGGACACCGCCGTCAGGGCGGAGCGGAAGTCCGACTCCCGGCAGTCCTGAAAACTGCCCGCGGAGCCCAGGGCCTCCCGGAGCAGGCTGCCCGGACCGGCGAAGTCCTCGTCGGTGGTGGTCAGGGCCAGATCACCGTACCGGCCGTAGGCGCCGGTGACGGCCAGCCGCAGGGGGGTGGGCACGGCGGTCAGCTCCGTCACGGTCTCGGGGATGGGGACGGTCTGACGGCGGCCCGCGCCGCTGTCGGCGGGACGCAGCAGCAGATACAGCTGCAAAAAGGCGGTGACGGTCAGCAGGACGATGAGGACGTTCTGCAAGATGTCCCGGCGCAGCTTGTTCGATGGCTCCATACCGTCGCCTCCTCTCCTGATGATGTGCCCGGACAGGGCCTGTTACGCCCCCGGCGGGGCGATGGGCAGCTCCAGCCGCACGGTGGTGCCGGGGCCGGGACGGTCCAACAGGAACAGCTTTCCGTGGTGGCGGATGACGATCTCCCTGGCGATGGACAATCCCAGACCGGTGCCGCCAGACTCCCGGGAGCGGGCCTTGTCCACCCGGTAGAAGCGGTCGAAGACCCGGTCCCGGTCCTTGGCGGGGATGCCGATGCCGTCGTCGGCCACCTCCATCCAGACATTCTCGCCCTGCGTCCCGGCGGTGACGCGGATGTGTCCGCCGTCGGGGGTGTATTTGATGGCGTTGCCAACCACGTTCATCATCACCTGCTCCAGCCGGGAGCGGTCGGCGGTGATGAGGGGCAGCTCTCCCAGCTGGCAGGTCAGCTGATGGCCGTGGCGCTGGGCGGCGATGGCGTTGGCCCGGCAGACGCTCTCAATGGCCTCCCGGAAGCTGAAGCGGATCAGGTTCAGCTCCGCGTTGCCGGCGTCCAGACGGGACAATGTCAGCAGGTCCTGGACGATGTTGGTCATCCGGTCCGTCTCGTTGATGATGATGTCCAGGAAGCCGTCGGCGGTGTCCCGGGGGATGTCGTCGCCGCCGTCCCGGAGGGTCTCGGCGTAGCTGCGGACGTTGGTCAGAGGCGTGCGCAGCTCATGGGACACGTTGGCCACGAATTCCTTCCGGCGCTCCTCGTTGCGGTGCTGCTCCGTCACGTCGTGGAGGACGATGAGCACGCCGCCCCGCTCCCGGTCGGAGAAGGGGGCCAGATACAGCTCCAGGGTCCGGTCCTCCACCTTCATCTCCGCCTCGGCGTAGTTGGGCCGCTGGATGGCCAGCATCTCCCGGAAGGGGTAGACGCCGCCGAACAGGTCCTCGTAGGTGCAGGTGCTGTCGATGGGCTGGCGGAGCATGGCCTGGGCGGCGGGATTGCTGTGGATGAGCTTCCCGTCGTGGCCAAAGGCCACCACGCCGTCGGTCATGTGGAGGAACAGGGTGTCCAGCTTGTTGCGCTCGTTCTCCACGGCGGCCAGGGTCTCCTGGAGGACGCCGGCCATCTCGTTGAAGGTGCCGGTGAGAATGCCGATCTCGTCGGTGGACTCCACCGGCAGAGGGCTGCCGAAGTCCCCGGCGGCCACCCGCTCCGCGCCGGTGGTCAGCTTCTCGATGGGACCCACCATGGCCTTGGACAGCAGGAAGCTCAGCAGCAGGGAGATGAGCAGGCCCACCAGCAGGGCCTGGACGATGATGAGGAACAGATGGGAGTTCAGCTGGGCCACGGTGGAGCGGCTGTCCAGAATGTAGACGATATTCAGCACCGTGACGCCGTCGCCGGGGTCGGTGACGGGGATGGCGAAGTCCATGTAGTCGGCGGTGATGTCGCTGGCGTCGCCCACCCGGCCGTTCTCCGCCGCCAGGATGTTGGCGGTGATCTCCAGATGGCGTCCGCTCTCCTCGTCGGAGCCGGAGAGGAAGACGCCGTTGCGGTCCAGGATATAGTAGTTCCGGGTGCGGTAGTCGATGCCCAGCAGGCCGGACTTGTACTCCAGCATCTCCCACAGCTTGGCGCCGCCGGACTGGGCGGCCTCCTGGCACAGGGAGGGATAGAACTCCGGATTCCCGGCGCCGAACACGTCGTCCATCTGCTGGTAGAACATATCGATATAGAAGCTGGACACGCTGGTGGTGAGGAACGCGCCCACCACCGCCATCAGGGAGGTGATGAGCAGCAGCAGGATCATGGTCAGCTTCATGTGCAGGCTGCGGAACATACCCCGGCACCTTCTTTCTTTCGCCCCTCCGGGGCGGGGTTTTTGCGGAGGTTTTCCCCCTTGCGGGGGACTGGGTTTTTGCGGGGTTTCCCTCGCGGGAGACTGGATGTGCGCCCCTACGGGGCGCGGGGAAGTGCGGTGAAGACCGCGGGCTTGCGGCTCCGCCGCGGGCAAAACCCCCTTTCTCTTTTCGGTTGCGCCGAAAAGAGAAAGCGCCTTTTGATGGTGTCAAGAGAAAAGACGCTGGCGGCGGCATTCCGGACTTCGTCCGGAACGCTCGCAGCGCCTGTTACGGGGGTTTTGGACTGGTAGTAACTTGCAGGCTTTTGCCTGTTCAACCACATATGGAAAACGAAAAAGCTGGGGGTATTTCCGGATACCCTCAGCTTCTCTTTTGCTGCCGCAATCTGGTGGGTATCGAAAGAACGGTGCCAGGGTCTCTGCGAATGCCAGGGTGCGGCAGCAAAACAGGAGCAGGGTGCATCCGGGACCACCCCCAGCTGACGGGACCGCCATACGCGGTTGAGTGGACGAAGCTGTCAAATCAGCACCCCAAAACCCCTCGTAACAGGCGGGAAAAGGCGTTTCAGGCGGAGCCTGAAATGCCGCCGCCAGAGCCTTTTTCTCTTACACCATCAAAAGGCGCATTCTCTTTTTCCTCTCCAGGAAAAAGAGAATGGGGGTTTTGAAGCCCGCGGCCTTCGCCGTACCATCCCGCGCCCCGAACGGGGCGCACCACCAGACTCCCGCGAGGGACCCAATCAAGATCAAACCTTAAAGTAGTATCCAGCTCCCCGCCGGGTAAGGATGTACACCGGATTCGCCGGATCGGCCTCGATCTTCTCCCGCAGCCGCCGGACGGTGACGTCCACGGTGCGGACGTCGTCGCCCACGTAGCCGTAGTTCCACACCTGCTCCATCAGCGCCACCCGGGAGTAGACCTTGTTGGGATGGCTGGCCAGGAAGGTCAGCAGCTCGTATTCCCGCTGGGTCAGATCCACGGCCTTTCCCGCCCGGCAGACCTGATGGCTGTCCGTGTCGATGGACAGGTCTCCCGCCACCGGCATGGCGCTGTCCGCCGCCGCGGAGGCGGACATGGAGGTGCGGCGGATGTTGGCCCCCACCCGGGCGATCAGCTCCCGCATGGAGAAGGGCTTGGTGATGTAGTCGTCGGCGCCGATCTCCAGACCCAGCACCTTGTCGGACTCCTCCTCCCGGGCGGTGAGGATGATGACGGGCACGTTGTCCCCCTGGGCCCGGATGGCCCGGCAGACGTCAAAACCGTTCATTTTGGGCAGCATCACGTCCAGCAGGATCAGGTCGGGATGCGCCTCCGTGGCCTTGGAGAGGCCGTCCTCTCCGTCGTAGGCCTCCAGGGTGTCGTATCCGGCCCGCTGGAGATTGAACCGCAGGATATCCACGATATTCTTCTCGTCCTCCACGATGAGGACGCTCTTTTTCGGCTCCAAAACAGAACCTCCTTCCAGCCGCCGGACTTACAGATCCAGCAGCAGCTTCGCCTTCAGTACGGCGGCCACGGTCTTGGCATCCTCGATCTCGCCGTTGAGGCAGCGGTGGACCATCTCGTCGAAGGGGATGCGTTCCTGGATCAGGAACTCGTCTTCGTCGGGCTGGGTCTCGCCCATCTGAAGCCCCCGGGCCAGGAACAGATACAGCACCTCGCCGTAGCAGCCGGGGGCGGGCAGGATATGGCCCATGGGGATGAACTGGTCCGGCACCGCGCCGGTCTCCTCCTTCAGCTCCCGCAGGGCGCCGGCGGCGGGGTCCTCGCCGGGTTCCAGCTTACCGGCGGGGATCTCCATCAGGACTCTGGAGAATACGTACCGGTACTGGCTCACCGTCAGCACGTTGTTCCGGTCGTCCAGGGCCAGAATGGCCACGCCGGGACAGTGGTCCGCCACTTCCCGGACGGCGGGCTTGCCGTTGGGCAGCGTGATCTGATCCACGTGGACGTCCAGAAAGCGGCCTTTATATTTGTCCTCCCGGGAGACGAAGGTCTCCGTCAGCTCCATGGGTTCATTCATGTACAAACACCTCGTTCAAAGTTTCGCGTGATCATTTGCAGCCATTATAGCATAGCGGAGGGCAAATGCCAATGTTTGTTTTCCTTGCGCCCTGGGGAAAATCATGGTATAGTAGGGAGCGGACGGTGCCTGCGCCGTCCATGGATCCATCGCAGAAGGGGGGGATTTCCAGTGGAAAAGAGCGGCGTGAAGATCGCGGCCCAGAACCGCAAGGCGTATCACGACTACTTCGTGGAGGAGAAATACGAGGCCGGCATTGAGCTGGCGGGCACGGAGGTGAAGTCCATCCGGGCCGGAACGCTGAACCTGAAGGACGCCTGGTGCTCCGTGAAGGACGGCGAGCTGTTCGTCAATCAGATGCACATCTCCCCCTATGACCACGGCAACATCTTCAACCGGGATCCCATGCGGACCCGTCGGCTGCTGATGCACCGGCGGGAGATCGCCAAGCTGGGCGCCCTGGTGCAGCGGGACGGCTTCGCCCTGGTGCCGCTGTCGGTGTACTTCCGCAACGGTCGGGTGAAGGTGGAAGTGGGCCTGTGCAAGGGCAAGAAGACCTACGACAAGCGGGATTCCATCGCCAAGCGGGACGCCCAGCGGGAGATGGACCGGGCCATGAAGGCCCGCCGCTGATGGGGCGGAAACGGAACACGGAGGAGGAACCCCTCCGGTCCGCTACGTACACGGTCTATGCGGACGGCAGCATGGTATTGGAGGGCGAGACGCTTCCGGCGCGGTTTGAGCTGCGGGAGCGGGGCTTTGTGAAGGTACTGGGCTGGGTCTGCCTGGTCTTCTTCTTGGCGCTGGAGGGCCTGGCGGCGGCGCAGGAGGACATGGGCGCGGGCTATCTGCTGGCAGGCGGGCTGCTGGTGCTGGCTTCGCTGTGGCTCCTGTCGGACGCCTATGTCCGGCGGATCTGCGTGGACGGAGAGGTGATCCGGTATACGACCTCCCTGGGCCGCAGGCGGGAATTCACGGTCAGCGACATTGGCTGGATGACCCTCAATCCCGCGGACAGCAGCCGGGTGTATGACCGGGAGGGGCGTCTTCTGCTGCGCTATGAGAGCAATATGCGCAACGCGCCCTATTTCATCTGGTTTTTAACGGAACACCATATTCCGATCAGAGGATAAACAGAAAGGAACGAACGACATGTCAAATCCCATTGTTACCATTGAGATGGAGAACGGCGCGGTGATGAAGGGCGAGCTGTACCCGGAGAAGGCCCCCAACACCGTGGCCAACTTCATCGCCCTGGCCAACGGCAAATTCTACGACGGCCTGATCTTCCACCGCTGCATCCCCGGCTTCATGATCCAGGGCGGCTGCCCCCTGGGCACCGGCACCGGCGGCCCGGGCTATTCCATCGCCGGCGAGTTCGCCAGCAACGGCTATCGGGAGAACGACCTGAAGCACACCCTGGGCGTGCTGTCCATGGCCCGGGCCATGCATCCGGACTCTGCCGGCAGCCAGTTCTTCATCATGGTGGACGCGGCGCCCCATCTGGACGGCGACTACGCGGCCTTCGGTCAGGTGACGGAGGGCGTTGAGGAGGCGGTGCGCATCTCCCAGGTGCCCACCAGCCGCTGGAACGACAAGCCGAAGACGCCGGTGGTGATCAAGTCTATCCGGGTGGACACCCAGGGCGAGGCGTATCCGGAACCGAAGAAGCTGTCGGAGCGGTAAAATTCCCCGCGGCAAATGTCACAGAAATGTAACACAATTTGCCGCGGAGATATGCTACAATGCAGACTGTCGGGTGGCCCCCATCCGGCAGTCTGCGGAAAGCGGAAAACGCGACCCCAAAGCGTGTCCCAAGGATCCGCGCAAAACCCAGCGATTGGGCAGCCGTCGGCGGCTCTGCCGCCATACGGATGCCGCATACCCCTTGTGGGTAAGTGGATTTGCGCGGAAGAGGAAAGCGGCGAAGCGCCGCCAGCGGCGGAAAAAGCGAGCCGGTTTCGAGGAAGCGGCGCCAGCGGCGGAAAAAGCGAGCCGGTTTCGAGGAAGCGGCGCGATTGGCGGACCCGAAGGGACCGGGAATCGCAATGCCGCGACGGTGTGCAAGGGGGCAACGGAGCGGCATGAGGGATGCCCACTCACGCAGGGCGTCCCGAATGAAAGCGGAGTTTGCCTAAAAACGCGTCCCGAGGATCCGCGCAAAACCCAACGAAGTGGATTTGCGCGGAAGAGGAGGGGCAACGGAGCGGAATGAGGGAAGCCCACCCCTGCAGGGCGTCCCGAATGAAAGCGGAGTTTGCCTAAAAACGCGTCCCAAGGATCCGCGCAAAACCCAACGAAGTGGATTTGCGCGGAAGAGGAGGGGCAACGGAGCGGCATGAGGGATGCCCACTCACGCAGGGCGTCCCGAATGAAAGCGGAGTTTGCCCCGACGACGGGGGGGTGTAATGGTTTCGACGGGGGTATGGAGGCAGGATTAGCGGGCGGATGCGCCTAACATCCTTAAAATGGGCAATTATAAATTAAAGAACAACAACACTGTTGCTGTTGCTGCCTAATTAAAGGCAGCCGTCCGACCTGGAAGGACCGCGAGCCAGGGAGGGCGTCGTTTAGCGGTAAATGTGAGTACGGTAAGCTTTGCCCGTGCCACACATCATGAAGCTCACCTGACCGGCCGGCGTGACGGCTTGCCGTCCGGAAGGGGAACAGGAGGGACAAGGCCCTCCGCAATAACCGTCTGCGCCCGGAGAAGGTCCTGTTAAAGTGCTTTCGGACGCGGGTTCGACTCCCGCCACCTCCACCAAAAAAAGACACGACAGCTGTCGTGTCTTTTTCATTCATATGCGCGTTCGTTCCCTCACCGTCCGGCAAAGCCCACGATGCCGAAGCAGCCCGGGCCGCCGTGGCAGGTGATCACGCAGCCCGTCTTCATCCAGACCACCCGCCGGAAGCCGTGGGTGGCGGCGCACTCCTCCGCCGTGCGCCTGCAATCGTCCTCCAGGCCGGGGGACCAGATGAAATACAGCAGGTCTTTCTCCAGCCGGTGCTTTTCCGCAAAGTCCCCGATGAGCTTGGGGATGAGCTTCACCAGCGCGCCACGGTACTTCTTCTTGGCCAGCAGCTTCCCGTCGATGATCTCGATGCAGGGGTGCAGGTTCAGCAGATTTCCCGTCAGCGCCACCACGTTGCTCACCCGGCCTCCGGCCCGCAGATAGTCCAGATTTTTCGGCACAAAGCACATCTGGACCCGGTCACAGATCTCCCGGACGGCCGCCGCGGCCTCCTCCGCGCCCATCTCCGGGTGGGCCCGCAGCAGCTTGGCGGCCTCCAGCACCACCGCCGCCTGCCCAACGGACACGTGCTTCGTGTCGATATGGGTCACGTAGTCCCGACCCTCCGCCGCCAGAACGGCGTTCTGGTAGGAGCAGGTGGTCACCGCCGAATAGGCCAGGTGCAGGATGTGCTTGTCCGGCCACCGCCGGTGGATCTCGTCCAGCACCGCCGTGAAATCGTTGGGCATGCTGGCGCTGGTCTGGGGGACTTTTCCCGTGGCGTCGTAGTAGGCGCACACATCCTCCGGCGGAAAGGCGCCGTCGTCCAGGGTTTTGTCTCCCATGGAGACGTGCATGGGCACCAGGAAGATGCCGTATTCCTCCGCCAGCTCCGGCGTGATGTCCGAGCCGGTCTCCGCCACCAAAACGATCTTCTGCTCCATCTGTACGCTTCCCGCGGCATACCGCGTATGTAAAAAATCCTGAAAGGCTTTTCAAAAGCCTTTTATCGGACAAACCATATCATGTTTTTAAAACTATGTCAAGGGTTTTTCAAAACCGTAAAATGGGGTGCTGTTGACATTCCATTCCGCGGAACCTATAATAGACCCATGGAAAAGAACATGCAGGACGCGCTGGCGTCGTCCGTCAGAGGCTTCCGGATGCCCCGGTACGGGGAGCTGCCCGACGTGGGGCTCTACCTGGAGCAGACAACCAAATACGTCAACTATGTGTTCCGCCCGCTGGCGGGCGTTGAGATCACCGGCTCCATGATCCGGAATTACGTGAAGATGGGGCTGGCGTCCAACCCTGTCAAAAAGCAGTACGGCGCCAACCAGATCGCCCATCTGCTGTGCGTCACCCTGCTGAAGCAGGGGATGCCCCTGGATCACATCAGCCAGCTGTTCGCCCGGCAGAAGGCGGTCTACGCGGACGCCGTGGCCTACGACTACTTCTGCACGGAGCTGGAGAACATCCTGTATTTCCGCTTCGGCCTGAAGGACACCGTGGACAGCGTGGGCGTCACCTCCTCGGTGGAGAAGGAGATGCTCCGCAGCGCCATCGTGGCCGTGTCCCACATCATCTACCTGAACGCCTGCTTTGAGCATCTGAAGAACGAGGAGGGCTGACCGCCCGCCGCGCAGGCAGAAAAGCGAGGCGTTGTGACGGCTGACGAAAAAGCCCGGGGCTTCTTTATAACAGACGTTCGATCGACTGAGACAGCCCTGACCTCTTTGGGAGGTCAGGGCTGTCCGTATGTCCGGATATGCGTCAGCGGAGGAGGGCGTACAGCCCCAGCAGCACCGCCAGAAAGAGGACGTTGGCGGCGGTGAACCACCGGAGATACCGGCCCCGGAGGGCCGGGGCGTTCCGGGCGATCTGCTTGTAGGAGATGAGGCTGGCCATGGAGGCGATGAGGGTACCGAGACCGCCCAGATTGGTGCCCGCCAGCAGGGCGGCGCCGTCCTCCGTGAAGCCGGAGAGCAGCAGGGCGGCGGGCACGTTGCTGATGATCTGGCTCAGCGCCACGGCGCACAGGGCCTCATGGCCCAGCAGGACGGACCGGAGGACCCGGCTCAATGCCTCCATCCGGCCCAGATTGCCCACGAAGATGAAGAACCCCGCGAAGGTCAGCAGCAGGGACCAGTCCACCCGCCGCAGCACGGCCCGGTCCGCCGCCAGCACGGCAATCAGCACCCCGCACACCAGCAGTCCCACCGGCAGACGCCGTCCCACGGCGCAGAGGCACCCGGCGAACAGCACGCCGTACAGCGCCAGCCGCCGCCGGTCCATGACCGGGGCGTCTCCCCGCCAGCGCACCGGCAGGGGCGCGGACTTCTCCAGCAGCAGGAAGGCCCCCAGCAGGGCGGCGGAGGCCAGGGTCAGGGGCAGCATGGTCCGGAGAAAGGAGGATGCGTCCAGCTCGTAGCGGGCGCAGAGGTACAGGTTCTGGGGATTGCCGATGGGCGTGGCCATGCTGCCCAGATTGGCGGCGATGGTCTGCATCACCACCACCGGCACCAGCCGGTCCTCCCGGTCCGCCAGGCGCAGCACCTCCAGGGCGAAGGGCACAAAGGTGATGAGGGCCACGTCGTTGGTGACGGCCATACTGGTGAAGAAGGGCAGGAAGATCAGCACCGCCTCCAGCTGCCGGGTGGAGCCGGTGCGGCGCAGCATGCCCTCCCCCAGGCGGCGGAACAGTCCCAGCCCCTGGAGTCCGGCCATGACGGCCATCAGGGAGAACAGCAGCCCCAGGGTCCGGAAGTCCATGTAATCCCGGTAGCCCCCGTCCGGCGGCACGAACACCATGGAGATCAGCGCCAGCAGCCACGCCGCCGCCAGCACCGTCTCCCGCTTCAGCCATTCCACGATCCGTCTCACGGTCCACTCCCCCTGTTCTGTCTCTGTCACAGAGGGACATCTTACCACAGCGCGGCGGGAATTGCAAATTTTCGGGGCATGTGGTAGGATGGAGTTGAAAAGAAAATCTGGCGCGATGGGGAGGTCGTTTCCATGGACGGAAGAAAGTATCCCGCCGGTCTGTTGATCGCCGGGTTTGTCATGAATGTGTTTCTCCGGTTTTTGTGGCTCCTGATCCCGGGGATCGTGCTGCTCATAGCGGGGATCTTTGTCAGGACCTGCGCGTACATCGGTCTGGCGCTTGTGCTGCTGGACGTGCTGCTGTCGCTTCTGACGCAGCTCCGCTACCGCAGCGTGACGCTCCGGGAGAGCGATGATCCGGAGTTCCGGAAGTTCCAGGAGGCGCTGTCAAAGGACGGAAACTGGCGGAACAACATTCAGGAGATGGTGGACGAAAAGATCCGGGAACACCACCGCTCCCAAAAGCCGTGATCCCGTACGGACCGCCCGCCCCCAAACAAAGAACACGCCCCGCGCCTGCACGGCGCGGGGCGTTTCGTATTCGGTTCACACTTCGGCGTCCGTCTCCGCCGTCTCGACGGCGAATTCCTCCTTCGCCTGCTGAAAGATCTTCCGCTCCGCCTTGGTGGTGAGCTTCGTCTCGTCGAACTGGGCGAACAGGTCCGGACGGCGGGCCATGGTGCGCTTGTAGCTCTCCTTCTTCCGCCAGGCGGCCACGTTGGCGTGGTGGCCGGACAGCAGCACCTCCGGCACCTTCCGGCCGTGCCACTCCTCCGGCCGGGAGTACTGGGGATACTCCAGCAGGCCGTCCCAGTGAGACTCCTCCGTGTAGCAGGACTCCTCCGGCAGCACGCCGGGCACCATGCGGCACACGGCGTCGCACACGGCCATGGCGGGGATCTCGCCGCCGGTGACCACGAAGTCGCCCATGGAGATCTCCTCGTCCACGCACTCGTCGATGAACCGCTGGTCGATGCCCTCGTAGTGGCCGCACACCAGGACGATGTGGTCGTAGCGTTCCTTCAGCTCCCGGGCCACGCTCTGGGTGAAGGTCCGGCCGCAGGGGGACATATAGATGGTGTGGGGATGCTCCTCGCCGGTGATCTCCCGGATGTGGTCCCAGCAGCGGTACAGGGGGTCCGCCTGCATGACGGCGCCCCGGCCGCCGCCGTAGGGATAGTCGTCCACCTGCATCTGCTTGTTGGTGGTGTAGTCCCGGATCTGGTGGGTCTGAATGGTGATATGGCCCCGCTCCTGGGCCCGGCCCAGAATGCTGACGTTCAGCATGGCGTCCACGGAGTCGGGGAACAGCGTCATGATATCAAATCTCATCGGTGGCCATCCCCTCCAGAATATGAACTTCCATCCGGTTGGCGTCCAGGTCCGCGGACCGGATGAACACCTCCGGCACGGCGGGGATGAGATACTCATGCTCGCCCCGGACGGTGTAGACCTTGTGGGCGGGATAGTCCTCCACCTTCACGATGCGGCCCAGCAGAGCGCCGGTGTCGGCGTTGTAGACCTCCATGTCCAGCAGCTCCTCGTCGAAGCACTCTCCGGGGCCCAGGGGCGCGTCCGCCCGGCGGATGGCCAGGGTCCGGCCCTTCAGGGCCAGGGCGGCGTCCATGTCGTCCACGCCGGGGAGCTTCATCAGCACCAGGGACTTGTGGACGTGGCAGGCGGTGGGGACGACGGGGACGCCGTCCAGCAGGAAGGTTTGGAAGCAGGTGAGGAATTGGGGGGTCTGGTTGATGGGCTGCACCCGGACCTCGCCCCGGATGCCGTGGGCGTTGACGATGCGGCCCACGACGATGGTGTCCAGTCGCATAGAGGGTCCTCCTTTGTTCGATCAGTGGGGGCTGCGGCGGTTCACAGGAACCTGCACAGCAGAATGGGCAGGAAAATGGCGGGGACGTAGTTCATCACCTTCAGCTTGGTGACGCCGATGAGGTTCAGGCTCAGTCCCAGGATCAGGACGGAGCCCACCACCACCATCTCCGGGATGACGGAGGCGGGCGTCTGGAGCAGGGGGGGCACCAGACTGGCCAGGCACGCGATGCCGCCCTGGATGACGAACACCGCCGCGGCGGCCATCAGCACGCCCACGCCCAGGGAGGAGGCGAAGACGATGGAGGATACGAAGTCCAGGGTGGCCTTGGTGAACAGCATCTGATGGTCGCCGGTGAGGCCGTCGTTGAGGGCGCCCACGATGGTCATGGCCCCCACGCAGAACACCAGGGAGGCGGTGACGAAGCCCTCCGCCAGGGAGGCCTTGCCGTTGCCGCCGGTCTTCCGGAACTTCCGCTCCAGGCCCTCGGCGAAGCGGTTGAGATGGCCGTCCAGGTCCAGCAGCTCGCCGATGACGGCGCCGATGGCCACGGAGATGATGGTGATGAGGGCGTTCTCCCCGCCCAGCATGCCGGTGATGCCGATGAACATGGTGCACAGGCCCAGGCCCTTCATGACGGTGTCCCGCAGGCGCTCCGGCAGGATGTTGCCCAGCAGCATGCCGATGAGAGAGCCGCAGATGACGGTGATGGTGTTGACGATGGTGCCGGTGAGCATGGCTTATTCACTCTCTCTTTCTTGGATCAGGTCCCGGACCACGGCGCTGCCCAGCAGCAGTCCGGCGCAGGCGGGGACCCAGGGGTTGCTGGCGGGGACGCTGCGCCGTCCCGGCGGCGGCGTCTCCAGGGGCAGGGGCCGCACCGGCTCCTCGGGACTGAACACCACCTTCTGGTGCTGGATGCCCCGGGCCCGCAGCTCCTTCCGCATGACCCGGGCCAGGGGACAGCCGTAGGTCTCGGAGATGTCGGCGATCCGCAGCAGGGCGGGGTCCAGCTTGTTCCCCGTCCCCAGGGCCATGATGAGGGGGATGTCCAGCCGCCGGGCGGTCTCCGCCAGGTCCAGCTTGCAGGACACCAGATCGATGGCGTCCACGATATAGTCGTAGCGGCAGCCCTCCGGGAAGAACTGATCCCGGTGGGCGGCGTCGTAGGTGCCGCGGATGGGATGGAGCCGCAGGTCCGGATTGATGTCCCGGAGGCGGCCGGCCACGGCGGCGGCCTTGTCCTGTCCCACGGTGGAGGACAGGGCCTCCAGCTGGCGGTTGCGGTTGGAGACGCTGACGGTGTCGCTGTCCACGATGGTCAGCTCTCCCACGCCGCTGCGGGCCAGACACTCGGCGGTGTAGCTGCCCACGCCGCCTAGTCCGAACAGGATCACATGGGCCTGCTCCAGCCGGGCCTGGGCCTCATGGCCCCACAGCATCTCATTGCGGAGAAACAGCTCGTTGTTCATGGCGGTACGCCCTCCGTATCAAGATAAGAGGCCGGCTTTCCAGCCGGCCTCTCGGGTCTTTCTCTTGTTTATCCCACGTACCGGATGCCGGAGGCGGTTTCGGAGGAGGCACCCTCCACGGCGTCGCTGTACCATTCGGCGGCGGCGTCATTCTTCAGGCTGTTGGTGGCCTGGTACTTCCAGTAGGGACCGGTCTCGCCGGAGAAGTACATGATGTGGTAGCCGTAGTCGCTCTCCACGATGCCGGTGTCGCCGGGCTGATGCTTCTCCAGGCACCAGTTCAGGAAGGGCTCCACGTAGTTGCTGTACTGGCTGACGCCGGCGATCAGGCCGCCGTTGGCGGCGGAGCCGGTGTCGGCGGAGTTCTCACGGGCCAGGGCGGCAAAAGCGTCCTCGGTGGCCTCGCCGGACTGGAACTGGGCCAGCAGCTCGTCGGCCTTGGCCTCGGCGTCGGCCTTCAACTGGGCCTGCTCGTCGTCATAGCCGTCCTCGCCCTGGGCGATGGTGCCGGCCTCGGGCTGGATCAGGATGTGACGCACGTCCACCACGGGGGAGTCGGGACGGAAGCGGCTGCTGAAGGACACCACGTAGTAAGCGGAGGCGTCCTCGTCGGCCAGCACAGCGGTGTCGCCGGACTTGCGGCCGTCGTCGAACAGCCAGTTCATCAGGACGCTGTCCGTGTAGGTGCCGTTCTCGCTGGAGGTGTAGGTGGCCTTGTCCTCGGCGTCGGCCAGGGACTCCAGGCTCTTGCCCTCCTGGAAGGAGGCCAGTATGGAATCCGCCAGAGCCTTGGCGTCGGCCATGGCCTGGGCGGTCTCGGCGTCGGTGGGCTCCACGTCGTTGCCGCTGGCGTCCTTGGTGGTCTCAGCGGAGCCGTCGATCTTCACGCTCTGGTAGCTCACCCGGTCGTAGTCCTCCCGGTCCGCCTGATAGGCGTTCTCCAGCTCGCTGTCGGTGTAGGTCAGGCTGTCCACATAGTCGTTGTAGTAGGCCTGGGCCAGAATGGTGACCTTCAGCTGCTCCTCATAGATCTTCTGGGTCATCATGCTGCCGTACATCAGCTTCAGATAGTCCTTCAGCTTGATGTTGGTGGAGCGGCTGGCGTTGTAGCTGTCCACCTGCTTCTGGAGGGCCTGCATGTCGGACTCAAAGGTGGCCTGCATATCGTCGTTCCAGGTGAAGCCCTCTGCCTGAGCCTTGTTGTACAGGGCGTAGATATCGGCCATCTGGTCCAGGGCCTGCTTGGCGAAGTAGTCGAACCAGGTGTCGCTGTCCTCACTGACGGTGCACTCCTGGTCCCGCAGGTCCTTGGAGGTGTCCACGCCCAGGTAGGACAGGTAGTTGCCGTAGCTGTTCAGGGTGCCGGTGTAGTAGTACTGCACCTCGGCGGCGGTGTACTTCTCCCCGTTGACCACGGCGGCGGTGGCGGTGCGCTGGACGATGCCGGACTTCCAGACCATGGTGACCACGGCGGCGGCCACGAACAGGATGGCGATGACGGCGTACAGAGCGTTGTTCCGGCGCTCCTCCTTCCGCTGCTGGGCCTCCCGGGCGGTCCTGGGATCGGTCCAGCCGGAGGCGGCCTGCTCCTGACGGGTTTTCTTTTCTTTCGATGCGCTCATTTGTTTCAGTCCTCTCAAATTTTAAAGGAAATGGGGTATATGACGCGGGGATCCTCCCGCAAAACACGCTCATCCATTATAGCGGATGTTCCGGGAATGTGCAAGAGCAAATTGCGTTTTCCCCGGTTCCATGAAATTACTTTTCCCCCAGACCCTTGCCAAGGGCCCGCTTTTATGGTAGGATACCCTAGATAAACAGGCAGATCGGGATGTCCCGGCCGGCTGAGAGAGGAAAGTGGTGGAACGATGGAGAGTCACACCTTTAAAAGCGTCACCTTCGGCGGATTCGACAAGCAGGACGTGGCGGAGTATATCGAGCGCACGTCCAGGGAGTTTGCGGAGCAGCAGACCCGTCTGGAGCAGGAGCGGGACAGCCTTCAGGCCCGGACGGAGGAGCTGGAGAAGCAGGTGGCCGCGCTGCGGCTCCAGGCGGAGGCCCAGTCCGACCGTCTGACGGAGCTGCAAAGCGCCCTGGCGGACGCGGAGCAGCGGGCGGACGGCGCACGGGACCAGCAGGCCCGTCTGGAGGAGCTGACCGCCCAGGTGGAATCGCTGCGTCCCGACGCGGAGAGCTACCGGCAGTTCCGCAACCGCATCGGGGACATCGAGTGCGAGGCCAGGAGCCGCGCCGCCGAGCTGGAGAACGCCACCCGCGCCCGTCTGCGGGAGGTGACGGACCGGTTCCGGGAGCAGTATCAGGCGCTGGCCGCCTCCTTCGACACCGCCTCGGCCTACGTCACCGGCGAGCTGCGGAAGGTGGAGGTCAATCTGACCCAGCTGCCCCGGGCGCTGGACCAGATCGGCGCGGAGCTGGAGCAGCTGGACGGCACCCTGTCGGACGGGGAACAGTGAGTACATATCCGCGTCCGGCTGCATTAATATCGAAAAATATGTCCGGCGGACATCGGGAGAGGGGCACGGCCCCTCTCTTTTTTTGTAAATTTTTCGTGACGGAGCAGGCGTTCCGGCGGCTCCGGGACGTATGGTTTCCGGAAATTTGGCAAAAACTGATGCGGCGGAAGGGCAAAACTCTGGCCATTCGGGCAAAATCCGGCTTTCAACGCATTTTTCCAAAATGCACAAATTTTAGACACGGAGTGAGGAATGTCACTTGCAATCCACCGGGGGATTTCGTATAATGAATTTCATGACGCCAAGGGAGAGAGAAGGTGAGTGAATGTCCCTGCAGGCCGTTGAGCAGGTCATGGAGACCGAACAGAAAAACCGGGAGCGCAGGACAGCCGCTGAGCAGCAGGCCAAGCAATTGGCCGCCGACGCCGAGCGGAATGGTCTTGCGCTCTTGAACAATGTGCGCGCACAGGCGGACGCGGAGGGAAAGGAACTTCTGCGGAAGGCCGAGGAGCGTGCGGAGCAGCGTTCCGGCGAGATCCGGGCGGAGGCGGAGCGGCGGGCCGGTGAACTCCGGGCCGCGGCGCAGACCCGTCTGGAACAGGCGGCGGAATTGATCGTAGGAAGGGTCGTGAGGTAAGAGAGATGGCCATCGTCAAAATGAAAAAGCTCCGGGTCATTGCCCTGGCCTCGGACCGCGACGCCCTGCTGCGGCAGCTGCTGCGGCTGGGCTGTGTGGAGATCAGCCAGCCGGACAGCCTGCTGGCGGACCCCCAGTGGTCGGCTCTGCTCCGCCGGGACACCGGCGGGCTGACGGAGGTCCGGACGGAGATGGCGGATGTGAACACCGCCCTGGAGGCCGTGAAGAGGTACGGCGGCCTGAAGGACGGGCTGTTCCTCCAGCGCCATCCCATCTCGGAGAAGGAGTTCCTGGGCAGCGGCACCGTGGACAATGCCCGCGCCGCCGCCGGGAAGATCAACGGACTGCTCCGGACGCTGACCCGCCTTCAGAACGAGGAGGGCCGCATGTCCGCCCAGCGGGCGGGCCTGGCGCCCTGGAGCGGGTTGGACGTGCCTCTGGAGCGGCAGGGCACGGAGCACGTTCTGTTCCGGCTGGGGGTGGTCCCCGGCGGGGCGGACGTGGGCATGATCCGCAACGAACTGGCCGCCGCGGACGCGGCGGCGGAGCTGCTGGAGGTCAGCGCGGACAAGCAGCAGCACTATCTGTTCCTCCTCTGCCACCGGGCGGACGAGGAGAAGGCCATGGAGGTCCTGCGGCCCCGGGGCTTCAGCGCAGTCACCTTCCCGGAGGTGTCCGGCACGGCGGCGGAGAACCTCCGGCGTCTGGACCGGGAGCTGGAGGCCAACCGCAAGCACCAGGCGGACACCGAGGCGGCCATCACCGGCTGCGCCGGTTCCCGGGACGCCCTGCGGCTGTACGCCGACCGCCTGACCGCCGAGGCGGCTCAGGAGGAGAACGCCGGACGGCTGATGACCGACGGCACCATCGTCTTCTTTGAGGGCTGGTGTCCGGCGGAGCGGCTGGACAAGGTGGAGAAGCTCCTGGAGGAGAAGGGCTGCGCCTGGGAGGCCGCCGACCCCACGGAGGAGGAGATCCCCGACGTGCCGGTGCAGCTGAAGAACAACTGGCTGACCCGTCCCCTGAACATGGTGACGGAGATGTACTCCCTCCCCCGGTACGACAACGTGGACCCCAACCCCCTGATGGCGCCGTTCTTCATCCTGTTTTACGGCATCATGATGGCGGACATGGGCTACGGCCTGCTGATGTTCCTGGCGGGCCTGCTGATCACGAGGAAGTACCGTCCCAAGGGCACCATGGGCCATATGTTCAGCCTGATGACCCTGTGCGGCGTCAGCACCTTCATCATGGGCGCGCTGACCGGCGGCTTCTTCGGCGACTTCCTGACCCAGATCGTAAAGCTGACCACCGGCGGCGACTTCGCCCTGCCGGCGCTGTTCACCCCCCTGAACGACACGCTGATGATCCTGGTGGGCGCCATGGCCCTGGGCCTGGTGCAGATCGTCACCGGCATGGCCATCAGCTTCATCCGCAAGATCAGGGCGGGCCGGTATCTGGACGCCCTGTTTGAGGAGGCCACCTGGTGGGTGGTGTTCGCCGGCATCGGCTGCATGGCCCTGGGCGTCACCAACCTGGTGCTGTACGCGGGCATCGCGCTGATCTTTGCCGGTCCCCTCATCACCGGAAAGGGCTTCGGCAAGATCATGGGCATCTTCGGCTCCCTGTATAACCACGTCACAGGCTATTTCGGCGATATCCTGTCCTATGCCCGTCTGATGGCCCTGATGCTGGCAGGCAGCGTCATCGCCCAGGTGTTCAACACCCTGGGCGCCATCCCCGGCAACGTGGTGATCTTCGTGATCATCTCCATGGCGGGCAACGCCCTGAACTTCGCGCTGAACCTGCTGGGCTGCTACGTCCACGACCTGCGGCTCCAGTGCCTGGAGTACTTCGGCAAGTTCTACGAGGACGGCGGAAAGCCCTTCCGTCCTCTGGCGATCAATACAAAATACGTGGATATTCAAAACAACTAAGGAGGAAAACATCATGGGATTCTTTGAAGCATTCGGCGGTTTGGCGCTGGCACTGCTGGGCGCGGGCCTGGCGGCCGTCCTTCCCGGCATCGGCTCCGCAAAGGGCACCGGCTGCGCCGGTGAGGCGGGCACGGGCCTTCTGTGCCAGGACCCCAGCAAGTTCGGTAAGGTCATGATCCTGCAGGTCATCCCCGGCACCCAGGGCCTGTACGGCCTGGTGGTGTGGTTCTTCGCCATCTTCTCCATGGGCCTGCTGGGCGGCTCCCTGCCCGACCTGACGGTGCAGCAGGGCCTTCAGTACTTCGCAGCCTGCATGCCCATGGCGCTGGGCGGCCTGTTCTCCGCCATCGCCCAGGGCCGCGTGGCCGCGGGCTCCATCAACATCCTGGCCAAGAAGCCGGACGACTGGTCCAAGGGCATGGTGCTGTGCATCACCGTGGAGTTCTACGCCATTCTGTCTCTGCTGGCTTCCATGCTGATGATCATCAACATCGCCTGATCCCACGGAAAGGGGATTCAACATGAACGGAATCGAAAAGATCACCCAGCGCATCGACGCCGAGACCCAGGCGGGCATCGACCGGCTGCTGGCCCAGGCCCGGGACGCCGCCGCCCAGACTGCGGCCCGCTATCAGGCCCAGGCGGACAAAGAGTCCGCCGACCGGAAGCAGCGGAACGAGAAAGCCGCCGCCGAGCGGGAGGAGCGTCTGGTGAGCGTGGCCCAGATGGAGGCCCGGAAGGTGAGTCTGGCCGCCAAGCAGGAGATGGTGGAGCAGGCGTTCCGCCTGGCCCTGGACAAGCTCTGCGCCATGCCGGAGGGGGACTACATCGCCGCGGCGGCGAAGCTGCTGGCGGAGGCCGCCCCCGACGGAAAGGGCGCCGCCGTGTTCTCGGAGCAGAACCGGAAGCGCATCGGCCAGAAGGCGGTGGACGCCGCCAACGCGCAGCTGGGGGAGAAGGGAAAGCTGACCCTCTCCCAGGAGACCCGGGACATCCGGGGCGGCTTCATTCTGGTGAACGGCAGCGTGGAGGTCAACTGCACCTTCGAGACACTGGTCCGCCTCCAGAAGGGGGCCATGTCCGGCGAGGTGGCGAAGCTGCTGTTCCCCGAGGCGTAAAGGGGGAGACGAGACTTGGCCAAAAAAATCAAGGATACGGATTATCTGGTGATCTCGGCCCGGGTCAAGGCCATGGAGGCCGGGCTCCTCACCGCCGAGCGGATGGAGCAGCTCCTGACCGC
Organism: Dysosmobacter sp. HCP28S3_G4; assembly: GCF_052065175.1. Classification (NCBI taxonomy): domain Bacteria; kingdom Bacillati; phylum Bacillota; class Clostridia; order Eubacteriales; family Oscillospiraceae; genus Dysosmobacter; species Dysosmobacter sp. HCP28S3_G4. The sequence goes on from NZ_JBQHUP010000010.1 coordinate 36,090, forward strand.
CCACAGCGGCGAGGAGGTCTCCCGCATCCTCCAGGAGTGCGGCTATCCCGCCTTTGATCCGGAGGATCAGGGGGCCATGGACGCCGCCCTGACCGCCGCCCGGGAGGACACCCTGGCGGATCTGGGCGCCGGCGCGCCGGACCCCCGGTATCTGGATATCTTCAAGGTAAAATACGACTATCACAACGCCAAGGCCGTTTTAAAGGCCGCGGCCATGGACACGGCGCCGGACTCCATGCTGATGGATCTGGGCCGCATCCCGGCGGCGGAGCTGGCGGAGGCCATCCGGGAGGGCGACGGCGGCGAGCTGCCGGGCCTTCTGGCGGACGCGGCGGCGGAGGCGAAAGCGGTGCTGGACACCACCCGGGACCCCCAGCTCAGCGACATGGTGCTGGACCGCTGGTGCTACCGGGACCAGCTGGCGGTGGCGGAGGCCACCGGCAGCGGCTTCCTGAAGGGCTACGTCCAGGCCCAGATCGACGCCGCCAACCTGCGGGCCCTGGTGCGGGCCCTCCGCATGGGCAAGCGCGCGGACTTCCTGCAGGGCGTCCTGTTCGAGGGCGGCGCCATCCCCACGGACGCGGTGCTGTCCGTGGCGGCGGCGGACGGCGGCGGGCTCATGGAGCTGTACGGCGCCACGGAGCTGGAGACGGCGGCGGAGGCCGGTGAGGCGGCCCTGTCCGGCGGGCCCCTGACGGAATTTGAGAAGCTGTGCGACGACGCGGTCAGCGAATATCTGGCCGGGGCCCAGATGGTGCCCTTCGGCGAGGCGCCGCTGGTGGGCTATCTGGCCGCCCGGGAGACGGAGTACACCAACCTCCGCATCCTGCTGCTGGGCCGGAAGGCCGGGCTGGCGCCGGAGATCATCCGCTCCCGCCTGCGGGCCGGCTATGTGTAAGGAGGTGTGCTGATGGCAGCAGCGTATTCCATCGCCGTGGTGGGCGACTGGCAGTCCGTCATGGGCTTCCGTGCCCTGGGGCTGGACACCTATCCGGTGACGGCGCCGGAGGAGGCCCGGGAGATCATCCACCGGCTGGCCAAAGAGGACTGCGCGGTGATCTATCTCACCGAGCAGTTGGCGGCCAAGCTGGGGGACGTCATCGCCCGGTACAAGGACGAGCTGAAGCCCGCCATCATCCTGATCCCCGGCCGGGAGGGCTCTCTCGGCATCGGGAAGGAGACGCTTCAGAGCTCGATCGAGAGAGCTGTCGGAGCGGATATTCTGTAAGTTTCCCCCTTCGCGGGGTGCGGTGTTTTTCCCCCCTTCGCGGGGACTGGCGGTGCGCCCCGTCCCGGGGCGCGGGGATGGTGCGGCGAAGGCCGCGGGCTTGCGGCTCCGCCGCGGGGCAAAACCCCCTTTCGTCGTCGGGTCAAACTGCGCTGTATTCGGGACGCCCTGCGGGGGAGGGCATCCCTCATACCGCTTCGTTGCCCCCTTGCACACCGTCGCGGCATTGCGATTCCCGGCCCCTTCGGGTCCGCCAATCGCGCCGCTTCCTCGAAACCGGCTCGCTTTTTCCGCCGCTGGCGGCGCTTCGCCGGTTTCCTCTTCCCCACAAAACCCGCTTCGCTGGGCTTTTGTGGGGGGCCCCTCTCCGTGGAAAAAGAGAATGCGCCTTTTGATGGTGTAAGAGAAAAAGGCTTGGGCGGCGGCATTTCAGGCTCCGCCTGAAACGCCTTGTTCCGCCCTGTTTACGGGGGTTTTGGCCCGGCAGTTGCCTGGGCTTTGCCTCCTGTATCAGCCCTTGACACCAACGAAAGTCCGGGACGCTCCCGGATGCCCTGCTGTCCTCTTTTGCTGCCGCACCCCGGCAGTTGCGGAAGACCGGAGGTGTGGACGCTCCCGGATGCCCCGCCTTCCTCTTTTGCTGCCGCACCCCGGCAGTTTGAGAGGGCCTGTCGCCGTTCTTTCGATACCCACCGGACTGCGTCAGCAAAACAGAAGCAGGGTGCATCCGGAACCACCCACAGCACCAAGCTCCTGCGACCGCCAAGGTGCGGCAGCAAAAGAAGAGCAGAAGTGCATCCGGAACCACCCCTTCTACCAATCTCCCGCAACTGCCGATGTGCGGCAGCAAAAGAGGAGCAGGGTGCATCCCAAAACACCCCCAGCTTTTGCAATAGCCATATGCGGTTGAGTGGTCTGAGCCACCGGCCATTACCAGACCAAAACCCCCGTAACAGGCGCTGCGAGCGTTCCGGACGAAGTCCGGAATGCCGCCGCCCGAGCCTTTTTCTCTTACACCATCAAAAGGCGCATTCTCTTTTTCCTCAGGAAAAAGAGAATGGGGGTTTTGAAGCCGCCGGGCTTCCCCGGCACCCCCGTCCTGACGGGAAAAGGTTTTGAAGCCGCCGGGCTTCCCCGGCACCCCCGTCCAACGGGGAAAAGGTTTTGAAGCCGCCGGGCTTCCCCGGCACCCCCGTCCTGACGGGAAAAGGTTTTGAAGCCGCCGGGCTTCCCCGGCACCCCCGTCCTGACGGGAAAAGGTTTTGAAGCCGCCGGGCTTCCCCGGCACCCCCGTCCAACGGGGAAAAGGCTTTGAAGCCGCCGGGCTTCCCCGGCACCCCCGCGCCCGGGACGGGCGCAAACCAAAGCGAATCTACCCGGAAAGAAGGTATATATTCTTGAGCGGTAAAGTTTTGAAAGTCTCCGGCCCGCTGGTGGTCGCCACCGGCCTGTCGGACGCCAACATGTCCGACGTGGTCCGTGTGGGACCCCAGCGGCTCATCGGCGAGATCCTGACCATGAAGGGCGACTCCGCCTCCATCCAGGTCTATGAGGAGACCTCCGGCCTGGGCCCCGGCGCCGAGGTGGTCACCACTGGCGGCCCCCTGAGCGTGGAGCTGGGCCCCGGCATGATCGAGGGCATCTACGACGGCATCCAGCGCCCGCTGGAGAAGATCGTGGAGAAGGTGGGCGCCAACATCACCCGCGGCGTGGAGGTCCCCGCCCTGGACCATGAGAAGAAGTGGGACTTCACCCCCACCGCCAAGGTGGGCGACAAAGTCACCGGCGGCGACGTGCTGGGCACCGTGCCCGAGACCGCCGTGGTGCTCCACAAGATCATGGTGCCCCCCAAGATGAGCGGCACCATCACCAAAATCGCCCCCCAGGGCCAGTACACCGTCCTGGAGCCCATCGTCACCCTGAAGACCGACGACGGCAAGACGGTGGAGCTGCCCATGATGCAGAAGTGGCCCGTCCGCGTGGGCCGTCCCTATCAGCACAAGTATCCCCCCAAGAAGCCCCTGTGCTCCGGCCAGCGGATCATCGACACCATGTTCCCCATCGCCAAGGGCGGCACCGCCGCCGTCCCCGGCCCCTTCGGCTCCGGCAAGACGGTGGTGCAGCATCAGCTGGCCAAGTGGTCCGACGTGGACATCGTGGTCTACATCGGCTGCGGCGAGCGCGGCAACGAGATGACCGACGTGCTCCGGGAGTTCCCGGAACTGAAGGACCCCCGCACCGGCGAGTCCCTGATGAAGCGGACGGTGCTGATCGCCAACACCTCCGATATGCCCGTGGCCGCCCGTGAGGCCAGCGTGTACACCGGCATCACCATCGCCGAGTATTTCCGCGACATGGGCTACGACGTGGCCGTCATCGCCGACTCCACCTCCCGCTGGGCCGAGGCCCTCCGTGAGATGTCCGGCCGTCTGGAGGAGATGCCCGGCGAGGAGGGCTACCCCGCCTACCTGGCCTCCCGTCTGGCCCAGTTCTACGAGCGGGCCGGCAGCGTGGAGTGCATCGGCTCCGACCAGCGCCGGGGCAGCCTCACCGCCGTGGGCGCCGTGTCGCCTCCCGGCGGCGACCTCAGTGAGCCCGTGTCCCAGGCCACCATGCGCATCGTCAAGGTGTTCTGGGCGCTGGACGCGTCCCTGGCCTACAAGCGCCACTTCCCGGCCATCAACTGGCTGAATTCCTACTCGCTGTATCTGGACTCCCTGAAGCCCTGGTTCGACGAGAATTTGGGCCCCGACTTCATGAAGAACCGGGCCCAGGCCATGGCCATCCTGCAAAGCGAGGCCAGCCTGAACGAGATCGTCCAGCTGGTGGGCAAGGACGCCCTGTCCCCCGCCGACCAGCTGACCCTGGAGGTGGCCCGGATGATCCGGGAGGACTTCCTCCAGCAGAACGCCTTCATGGACGTGGACAGCTTCTCCAGCTACGACCGTCAGGAGAAGCTGCTGGGCATGATCCTGGAGTACGACCGGCTGTGCCGGGACGCCATCACCAAGGGCGCCCCCGTCATGAAGCTGTTCGACATTCCCGCCCGTGAGAAGATCGGCCGCGCCAAGAGCGTGGAGGCCGACGTGTACGAGAAGGCCTACGAGGACATCCGCACCGGCATGGCCGCGGAGATCCAGGCCGTGGCGGAACAGGGAGGGGAAGACTGATGATCAAGGAATACCGCACTGTAGAAGAAATCGTCAGCCCGCTGATGATGGTCCGCCAGGTGGAGGGCGTCACCTACGACGAGCTGGTGGAAGTCCAGCTCCACGACGGCTCCATCCGCCGGGGCAAGGTGCTGGAGGTCAACGGCGACACCGCCGTGGTCCAGCTGTTCGAATCCGCCGCCGGAATCAATCTGGCGGATGCCAAGGTCCGCTTCCTGGGCCACCCCTTACAGCTGGGCGTGTCCACGGACATGCTGGGCCGGGTGTTCAACGGCATGGGCGAGCCCATCGACGGCGGCCCGGAGATCATCCCGGAGGAGTACCGGGACATCAACGGCCTGCCTATGAACCCCGCCGCCCGGGACTACCCCAACGAGTTCATCCAGACCGGCGTCTCCACCATCGACGGCCTGAACACCCTGGTCCGGGGCCAGAAGCTGCCCATTTTCTCCGGCTCCGGCCTGCCCCACGCCAACCTGGCGGCCCAGATCGCCCGTCAGGCCAAGGTGCTGGGGGATGACGGCTCCAACTTCGCCGTGGTGTTCGCCGCCATCGGCATCACCTTCGAGGAGTCCGAGTTCTTCGTCAGCGAGTTCAAGCGCACCGGCGCCATTGACCGCACCGTGCTGTTCTCCAACCTGGCCAACGACCCGGCCGTCGAGCGCATCAGCACGCCCCGTATGGCCCTCACCGCCGCCGAGTATCTGGCCTTCGAGAAGGACATGCACGTGCTGGTCATCATGACCGACATCACCAACTACGCCGAGGCCCTGCGTGAGGTCTCCGCCGCCAAGAAGGAGGTCCCGGGCCGCCGCGGCTTCCCCGGCTACCTGTACACCGACCTTGCCACCATGTACGAGCGGGCGGGCCGTCAGCTGGGCAAGAAGGGCTCCATCACCCTGATCCCCATTCTGACCATGCCCGAGGATGACAAGACCCACCCCATCCCCGACCTGACGGGCTATATCACCGAGGGCCAGATCATCCTGTCCCGGGAGCTGTACCGCAAGGGCATCCATCCCCCGGTGGACGTGCTGCCCAGCCTGTCCCGTCTGAAGGACAAGGGCATCGGCGCGGGCAAGACCCGGGAGGACCACTCCAACACCATGAACCAGCTGTTCGCCGCCTACTCCACCGGCAAGGACAACAAGGAGCTGATGTCCATTCTGGGCGAGGCGGCCCTGACGCCCACGGACCTGCTGTACGCCAAGTTCGCCGACGAGTTCGAGAAGCGCTACGTCAACCAGGGCTACGAGGAGAACCGCTCCATCGAGGAGACCCTGGACCTGGGCTGGGAGCTGCTGAGCATCCTGCCCAAGGCGGAACTGAAGCGCATCAAGCCGGAGTATATCGAGAAGTACTGGCCCAAGAAGGACGACCAGCAGTAAAGGAGGGGGTCCCCCATGGCAAATATCACGGTAAACCCCACCCGCATGGAGCTGACCCGTCTGAAGGGGAAGCTGCGCACCGCCCAGCGGGGCCACAAGCTGCTGAAGGACAAGCGGGACGAGCTGATGAAGCAGTTCCTGGACACCGTCCGGGAGGTGAAGGCCCTCCGGGCGGAGGTGGAGGCGGAGCTGATGACCGTCCACGGGTCCTTCACCGTGGCCTCCGCCCTGATGAGCGACCAGGCCATGGAGCAGGCGCTGCTGTATCCCAAGCAGAGCGTGGAGCTGACCATGACCACCCAGAACATCATGTCCGTCAACGTGCCGGTGTACCACTTCCAGACCAAGACGAAGTCGGACAGCGACATCTATCCCTACGGCTTCGCCGCCACCTCCGGCGAGCTGGACACGGCGGTGGAGGCGCTGGGCAAGGTGTTCCAGAAGATGCTGAAGCTGGCCCAGATCGAGAAGTCCGCCCAGCTGATGGCGGAGGAGATCGAGAAGACCCGCCGCCGGGTCAACGCCCTGGAGTACGTCATGATCCCCAACACCCAGGAGGCCATCCGGTATATCACCATGAAGCTGGATGAGAACGACCGCGCCACCACCACCCGATTGATGAAGGTGAAGGACATGCTGCTGAAAGAGGCCATCGAGGAGCAGCGCGCCCGGGACGAGGCCGCCGCAAGACGGTTCGCCGAAGTGGAGAGCTGACGGAAACCCTGCGCCATATACCGCATCAAAACAACATCCCCCGCCTGTTGTCAGGCGGGGGATGGTTTCGCAAGAACCGCGCCCCGGAACGGACTATCCGCTCCGGGGCGCGCTGTTTTCATTTTGCCGCTTACAGGCCGCTCCGCCCGTCACCCCTCCCGGCGGAACACATGGACCCGGAAGGCAATGCGGGTGGTGAGGGTGTCCAGCGATGCCAGACGCTCCGCGCCGGATCTCGGCGTCTTCCAGTAGTAGGGCGTCATCTGGAACAGGTTCTGGATGTCCTCCCGGCAGGCCAGGGCGATGGTGTCCTCCACCGGCAGGATGGATTCATAGGCGAAGCCCTCGTAGGGCGTCTCCTTCTCCTCGTTGGGGTAGGGCCGGTCGTACAGCACCTGCTTCAGCTCCCACAGATGGTCCGCCGCCGGCACCACGTACAGGAACGTGCCGCCGGGCCGCAGCACCCTCCGGAACTCCTCCAGCGCCAGGGGGGAGAAGCAGTCCAGCAGCAGGTCGATGCTGCCGTCCGCCAGCGGCAGGCGATAGGACGACGCCACGGCGAACTCCACCCGCTTCTCCCGTTTGGCGGCGGAGCGGAGGATGAACTTGGAGATGTCGATGCCCGCCATCCGGGGCGATTTCCCGGCGTCCAGCAGGGCGCGATACACCCCGGCGGTGTACCAGCCCTCGCCGCAGCCGGCGTCCAGCACTGACGGCGCGGGGCCGGTGTGGCTGACGGAGAGATGACAGAGGGTATTCAGCAGCGGGGCATAATACCCCTTGGACAGGAAATCCCACCGGGCCCGGGCCATGCCCTGGTCGTCGCCGGGGGCCAGGGAGTGCTTTTTGTTCACCGGCAGCAGGTAGGTATGGCCCTCTTTGGCGATGTCGTAGCTGTGACCGGAGGGGCAGCGGTAGGCGTGTTCCTCCCGGGTCAGGGCCGCGCCGCACAGGGGACAGCAAAAGAGACTGTTCATGCTCCCCGCCCCCTTGTCACGTCATGGATCCACTTTCCGCCGCCGATGCGCCAGATGCACAGCGGCATCTTCACCACGCACTCCGTCTGGATGGCGGCGGCGATGGGCCAGCAGCCGGTTTTCAACAACAGCGCCGTCAGGGCCGTCAGCGGCAGGCACACCAGCCATTGGGGGGCCAGATCCAGGACGGTGGCCCAGCCTACGTCGCCCCCGGCCCGGAGCACGCCGGTGACGGCGGAGATAGCGTAGGCGTGGAGGGGGATGGAGAGGAAGCCCATCACCGCCAGGGCGGTGGCGATGGCCGCGGACTCGCCGGACAGCTTGAACATGGGGAAGATCACCGGCACGAACAGCAGCGGCACCAGCAGCAGGGCCGTCAGACCCACCGCTGCGCCCACGGCGAAGGCGAACCACAGCAGCGTCTGGCTCAGGGACATGACCGTCTCCCGGCTCTGTCCCTCGCCGATGGCCTTGCCCACCATGACGGCGGTGGCGGCGCCCAGGCCGAAGCACACCACCAGGAACAGCCGGTTCAGATTCCCGGTGACGGCGTTGGCCGCCAGCATTTCCACGGAGTTGGCGGTGTAGCCCAGGATCACCGTCTGCATGGAGGTGCCCAGTCCCCAGACGGTCTCGTTCAGCACCACCGGGGAGGCGTATTTCAAAAAGCGGCCCGCCATCTCCCCGCCGGGGCGCAGGAAGCAGCCCAGATCCAGGGGGATGACCTTGCTGCGGACGGCGCAGACCAGGCAGATGAGGCATTCGCTCATCCGGGCCAGCAGGGTGGCGACGGCGGCGCCCCGGACGCCCAGGGCGGGCAGTCCCCCGTGGCCGAAGATCAGCAGATAGTTCAGTCCGGTGTTCAGCAGGGTGGAGAAGCCGAACAGCAGCATACCGAAATTGGGCCGTTCCACGCTGCGCTGGGCGCTGGCGTAGATGGACGAGAGCATGTTGAACACATAGGAGAAGCCGATGACCTGGAGGTAGGGCGCGCCCAGCAGACTCAGGTCATGGCGGTTGGACAGCAGGTCCATGACCTGGACGGGGAACAGGGCCATCACCAGCGCCAGGACGACGGTGATGCCCGTGCCGATGAAGCAGGCCACGCCCATGGCCCGGTTGATGCTTTTCAGATCCCCCTTGCCCCAGTACTGGCTCACCAGGATCCCCAGTCCGCTCTGTACGCCGAAGACGATGCTGATGAGCAGAAACACCGGCACGTTGGCGGAGGAGACGGCGGCCATCTCCTCATTGCCCAGCTGGCTGACCATAAAGGTGTCGATCAGCCCCAGGGAGTAAGTAATGAGATTTTGCAGAATGACCGGCAGGGACAGCTTCCAAAGCCGTTTATAAAAGCCGGGAGACCGGCGAAGATAGTGAAACACTTCAGAAACACCTTTTTCAATTAGGAATTAGGAATTAGGAATGAGGAATTAGGAATGAGGGTCGCGGCGCAACCTCCTGCAACCGCCAGGATGCGGCACACAAAGGAAAGGGGCACGGGGGAAACCTGCGGTTTCCCCCAATTTCCTGGGACGCGGAAGCCATCAGACGCGGCGCCCATCCCCAGCGACTACCAAGGTTCGGCGCATAAAAAGGGAGGGGCCAGGGAACCGCAGGTTCCCGGTTGCTCTGCCCAACGGGCAGAGCAATCCGCCGGAATCATTTTTCCGGCGACATGCGCGGCGGAAAAATACCGAGCCCCGGGCCCCCCGGGGGCGCACACACCAGTGACCGACGTCACTGGTGGTGGGGGATTCTCAAGGGGGAGCCTGCTCCCCCTTGAAGCTCACAACATTGGCATGCGCGTATCGTGATGTCTAAGCAGCGCCTCGGCGCAGGCGTCGATGTCCGCCGCCGTGGTCTCCGGGCCGAAGCTGAGCCGGATGACGCCGCCCGCCGTCTTCTTGGGCAGATGCAGCGCCGCCACCACATGGCTGGGCTTGCCCCGGTGGCAGGCGGACCCGGCGGAGATGCAGATGCCCTGACTGCCCAGGTCGCTGACCATGTTCTGGCTGGGCCAGCCCACCAAGGACGCCGACAGGATGTGGGGGGCCGTGCCGTCGCCGATGAGCTGGCAGTCCGGAATGGCCGACAGCTTCTCCGCGGCGTAGCGCTTGATGTCCGCCATATGGGCCAGCTTGTCCGTCAGGCCGTCGCACCGCAGCTCCACGGCCTTGGCGAAGCCCGCGATCTGGGCCGTGGCCTCGGTGCCAGAGCGGAGACCGCCCTCCTGACCGCCCCCCGCCAGCAGGGGCCGGGGATTCCGCACCCGGGGGCCGATGTACATGGCCCCGATGCCCTTGGGCCCGCCGATCTTGTGGGCGGAGACGGAGATAAAGTCCGCCCCCAGACGGCCGGCCTGGAAGGGGATCTTCAGAAAGCCCTGCACTGCGTCGGTGTGGAGGAGGGTCTTCGGGTTTTTGGCCGCCAGACCCTTGGCGATGTCCGCGATGGGGTACACGTTCCCCAGCTCGTTGTTCACCATCATGACGGACACCACCGCCGTGTCGGGCCGGACGGCGTCCAGCACCTGCTCCGCCGTGATGTCGCCGTTCTTGTCCGGGACCAGATACGTCACCTCACAGCCCTGCTGCTCCAGCCAGCGGCAGCACTCCAGCACGGCGCTGTGCTCCACCGCCGTGGTGACGATGTGCCGTCCCAGATGGCGGTTCTGCCACACGGCGGCGGTGATGGCCCAGTTGTCCCCCTCGGTGCCGCAGGAGGTGAAGTACAGCTGCTTTGCGTCGCAGCCCATGGCCGCCGCCACCGTCTGCCGCCAGCTCTCCACCCGCTTCTTCATGTCCAGCCCCAGACCGTACTGGGCGCTGGGATTGCCGAACTGATCCGTCAGCACCTGATACATGGCGTCCGCCACTTCCTGCGGCACAGGGGTGGTGGCCGCGTGATCCAGATAGATCATTTGTGAAAACCTCCGTGAAACCCCGCGGGAGTCTTGCCCCGTGGGGAAAATGTCTGTATAATAACATAGAGTTTGTCCGCGATCTCCGTCCCAAAGGGCGGGGAAACGGGGAAAACGCCCGTAATATTCTATTATATCGGCCCCCGGAGGAAATAGCAAGAGGAACCGCCGTCCGGCGGAGGAAAAAGGAGAGACAGCCATGGAGGACATTCGGCACAAGCTGCGGGTGCTGACCCGCATCGCCGATGCATTGGACGGCAGGGGCGTGACCTGGGCGGTGGGGGCGTCGGCCATGCTGTACCTCCGTGGCCTGACGGACAGCTTCCACGACATCGACCTGATGACGGCGGAGGAGGACGCGGACGCGGCGGCGGAGACGCTGTCCGCCATGGGGGAGCGGCTGGTTTCGGAGCCGTCCACCCAATACCGGTCCCGGCGGTTTGATCAGTTCCGGGTGGAGGGCGTGGACATCGACCTCATCGCCGGCTTCACCGTTCTGGACGGCGATACGCCCCACTGTTTTCCGCTGGACCGGGACGACGCTCTGGACCACGCCGCGCTGGACGGCCAAGCCATCCCCCTCCAGTCCCTGGAGACGTGGCGGGCCTGCTATGCCCTCATGGGCAGGCCGGACCGGGTGCGGCTCATCGACGACTATCTCGCCGGAGAAAACGGCGAAGTATGATATGACAGGAGAAGACCAATGAGAGTTGCCATCTACACCCTCGGGTGCAAAGTGAATCAGTACGAGACCCAGGCCATGGAGCAGGAGCTGCGCCGCCGGGGCCACACGGTGGTGGAGTTTTCGGAGGAGGCGGACGCCTACGTGGTGAACACTTGCTCCGTCACCGCCGTCAGCGACCAGAAATCCCGGCAGATGGTCCACAAGATCCAGCGGGAGCGGCCCGGGGCCGTGGTGGCGGTGTGCGGCTGCTACGCCCAGACCCACGTGGAGGACGTGCGGAAGCTGGGGGTGGATCTCATCGCCGGTACCGGCGACCGGGGGAAGTTCGTGGACCGGCTGGAGCAGGCCGCGGCGGAGAAGGCGCCCCTGGAGTTCGTGGACGAGTCCCTGAAGCGGCGGCAGTTCGAGGTGCTGCCCGCCGGGGGCCTCACCACCCGCACCCGGGCCATGCTGAAGGTGGAGGACGGCTGCGTCAACTTCTGCACCTACTGCATCATCCCCTACGCCCGTGGGCCGGTGCGGTCGGAGCCGCTGGAGGACGCCGTGGCCCAGACGAAGCAGCTGGCCGCCGAGGGCTACCGGGAGATCGTGCTGACAGGCATTGAGATCTCCTCCTGGGGCCGGGACCTGAAGACCGGACAGACCCTCATCGATCTGGTGGAGGCCCTGTCCGCCGCCGCGCCGGGCGTCCGTCTGCGGCTGGGCAGTCTGGAGCCCCGGACCATCACCGAGGACTTCTGCCGCCGGGCGGCGGCGCTGCCCAACCTGTGCCCCCAGTTCCACCTGTCCATGCAGAGCGGCTGCGACGAGACCCTGAAGCGCATGAACCGGAAGTACGACACCGCCCGGTTCTATGAATCCGTAGAATTGCTGAACCGGTTCTTCCACCGCCCCGCCGTCACCACGGACCTCATCACCGGATTCCCCGGCGAGACGGAGGAGGAGTTCGGCCGGACGCTGGACTTCATCCGGAAGTGCGGCTTCGCCCAGATGCACATTTTCCCCTACTCCATCCGTCCCGGCACCCCGGCGGCGAAGATGGAGCAGGTGCCCAAGGCCGTGAAGGAGGAGCGGGCCCGCCGTGCCGCAGCGGTGGCGGCGGAGCTGCACCGGGCCTATCTCACCGGCTGCGTGGGGGAGACGTACCCGGTCCTCTTTGAGCAGCCCCGGGACGGCAGGTTCTCCGGCCACGCCCCCAACTACATGGAGGTGCTGGCGGAGGGAGAAAATCTCCACAATATTGTCCGGAATGTACAAATTACCGGCCTTTCCGGGGATGCCCTCACCGGCGTCCTTCTGGAGGACGGAGAGGAGGACGCAACATGAGAAGCCATTTCTTCGCCTATATCTCCCGGATGCGGTTCATCCAGCGCTGGGCGCTGATGCGGAACACGGCGCCGGAGAACGTCCAGGAGCACAGCCATCAGGCGGCGGTGCTGGCCCACGCCCTGGCGGTGATCCGCAACGAGAAGTTCGGCGGCCATGTGGACCCGGGCCGGGTGGCGGTGGCGGCGCTGTACCACGACGCGTCGGAGATCCTCACCGGCGACATGCCCACGCCGGTGAAGTACGGCAACCCCACCATCCGGGACGCCTACAAGCAGGTGGAGGCGGTGGCCAACGAGCGGCTGGTGTCCATGCTGCCGGAGGAACTGCAAGCCACCTACCGGGACGCCCTGAACGAGTACGATGACGAGACCCGGGCGCTGGTGAAGGCGGCGGACAAGCTGTCGGCCTACATCAAGTGCGTGGAGGAGGTCAAGGCGGGCAACGGCGAGTTCCGGGAGGCGGCGGCCCAGACGCGGAAGGCGCTGGAGGCGTATGATCTGCCGGAGGTGGGGTACTTCCTGGACACCTTTATGGACAGCTTTGCACTGACGCTGGACGAGCTGAAATAATTCGCCCGAATGCAAGCATTCGGGCGAGAAACCTTCGGCAAAGTGCAAGCACTTTGCCGAAGGGGGATTGCCGGGAACCTCCGCGCTCGTCAGGGCAAGCTGCGCTCCATTCAGAAGGCCCTGCGTGAGAGGGCCTTTTGAACGCCGCTCCGCTGCCCTTCCTCTCCCCACCGCAACCACTTCGTTGGGTTGCGGCGGGGGACCCCGAAAGGCGTCGCCCTCTGGGCGGCGGAGGGTGCTTCGACACTCCGGGGACCTAAGAGGTATTTTTCCGACGCCGCAGCGTAAAGAAAACATGCCGGCGGCATGTTTTTAGCGTAGGCCGCAGCGGCTATGCCGCGAGGAGAGGCACTAGGTGCCGCCGGAAAAAATGATTCCTTCCGTTTCGCCGCCGCCGGGGGGCGCAACCAAAGGGGGCTGGAGCCCCCTTTGGATGCCCCTGGACGCCTGCACTTCGCTGGGCGTGTGGACGGGGGATGCGGGGGGTGACGACGCCCCCGGGCGGCGGGGACGCGGAAAGGCCGGAACAGTCCTCCGGACCGCCGTCCCCACCCAAATTCCTAATTCCTAATTCCTCATTCCTAATTTCGACAGAAAAGAGCATCCCCCACAATCGAACGGGGGATGCTCTTTTTCTGTCGGGACAGCGGCTTATACTAGAATCCATTAAAAATAAGACATTTGTCTTATTTTTATAGCGCCAACGGCGCGTTGGATTCTTATGAGACGCGCCGACGCGCGAAGCGCGGCGGCTCCCATTAAAATATCTATTTTAATGGGAGAATAGTATTACTTCCGCTTGCCGCACACGGCGCTGATGACGAAGGGGATGAACACGGAGATGAAGGCGGCGTAGCCCAGATAGGCGTAGCCCTTCTTCACCACGGCCATCAGACCGAACTGGGCGATGGAGAAGGCGATGGCGGTGAACAGCAGGGAGAAGATGACGTTCCGGGTCATGTGGCCGGAGGCACGCTTGGCGGGATCGTCCATGCGGCGCTCGATGGCGTTGACGCAGCGGGTGACGATGCCGGAGATCATGTTCACGCCGGTGGACACGGCGCCCAGAATGATGAGGATGGAGATAATGGGGGTCAGCAGGGCGGCGCCCACGCCGTTCTGCACCAGCACCAGCATGGGGACGGAGGCGGTGGCCAGATCGCCGACGAAGGCCACGGCCAGCAGACCCACGATGCTCAGCAGCATGGCGAAGATGTTGACGATGAAGATGTACACGGCGGCCCGGTTCACCTGCTTCTCACTGGTCAGGGGCTCCATGTGCTGGTACATGACGGACACGGAGGGCAGCTGGAACAGGAAGTACAGGAAGGCGCTCCACAGGGCGGGGCCGAAGCTGCCGGTCTCGCCGGAGGAGACGCACATCTCACCGGCGGACATCCGGGCGATGGAATCGGTGATGTTGCCCCACTGGGCGATGATGTTGGGCACCAGCACGATCACCAGGCCCACGATGATCAGCACGGACAGGGTGGAGGCCACTTTGCGGACCATGTTGGTGCCGTACAGCACGATCAGGAAGATGAACACGCCCACCAGCAGGGTGCACAGCCAGTAGGGGATGCCGAACAGGGTGTTGATGGTGGAGCCGCCGGTGGCGAAGGCCGCGGCGGAGGCGGTGCCGATCATGATGAGGTAGGTGATCTCAAACAGGTTGGAGAACACCGGGCGGTACTTGCCGTAGAAGTGGTCGGAGAAGGCCCGGTAGTCGTACAGCTTGTTGCGGTAGGCGTAGCGCATGCCGTACCAGAAGAACAGGGCGTACAGGAACTGGGTGAAGATGGGCAGCGCCAGGCACCACACGCCGTAGTTGATGAAGTAGGAGTAGATCTGGGCGCCGGAGGCGAAGCCGCCGCCGAACTGGGTGGTGAAGGCCACGAAGGCCACGCCGACGGCCAGAGGCATCCGGCTCTTGTCGACCAGCAGGGATTTCTTTTCACTCATGATATTTCTCTCTCTCCTTTTTTGGTTTGCGCGGCGCCGCCCACACACAGGCGGGGCCGCCGGGATCAGAACCGGCCGCTGCCGGGAGATCAACGGTTGAACTCAATGACCTTGCCGGGATTCAGCACCAGATTGGGGTCGAAGGCCAGCTTGATGGACTTGAACAGATCGATCATGCGGCTGCCCAGGAAGTCCTCCAGGAAGTCGATGCGGCCGTTGCCGATGCCGTGCTCGCCGGACAGCTGGCCTCCCAGCTCCTTGGACAGGGCGTACAGCTCCGTGAGACAGGCGTGGGTGGCGGACTTCCACTCCTCGTCGGTCATGCCCGGATCCCGCAGCAGCTCCGTGTGGATGTTGCCGTCGCCGGCGTGGCCGCAGGGCTCCACCCGGACGCCGTGGGACAGGCCGATGCGCTTGGCCTCCTTCACGTACCGGGCGATCTCGCTGCGGGGCACCACCACGTCGCACTCCTCCTGGGCCACGGAGTCGCCCTTCATGCCCTCCAGAATGCCGCCGCGGACGCCCCAGACGGACCCGCTGCGCTCCGGCGTGTCGGCGATGAAGCAGTCGATGGCCCCGGCGGCCAATGCCGCCTCGCAGGCGGCGGCGCAGGCGCCGTCCAGCTCCTCACGGCTGGATGCGTCGTACATGACGATGAGCACCGCGCCGCCCTCCTGTACCGGGAAGGGCTTGTTCAGCGCCCGCTTCACGATGTCCAGCAGCTCCCGCTCCAGGAATTCGATGGCGGTGGGGGTGAAGGGCAGGTCCAGCACTTTGGGCACCATGTCGGCGCAGTCCTCCAGGGTGGGGAAGGGGAGAACCAGGGTGCAGGAGCACTTGGGGGCGGGCAGCAGCTTCAGCGTCACCTGGGTCAGGATGCACAGCGTGCCCTCGGAGCCGATGACCAGGTCCTTCACGTCGTAGCCGGTGGTGTTCTTCACCACGTTGGAGGAGAAGTGGACGATGGAGCCGTCGGGCAGCACCGCCTCCATGCACCGGACGAAGTCCCGGGTCAGGCCGTAGCGCACGGCCTTCATGCCGCCGGCGTTGGTGATGACGTTGCCGCCGATGGTGGCGGTCTTCTCGCCGGGGTCCGGGGGATAGAACAGCCCCTCCGCCGCGGCGGCGGCCTGGACGTCCAGCAGCAGGGCACCGGGCTCGCAGGTGATGGTCTGGTTCTTCCGGTCCACGGGGAAGATGCGGTTCATCCGCATGATGGACAGCATGATGCCGCCGTATTTGCAGGTGGAGCCTCCGGCCAAGCCGGTGCCCGCGCCCCGGACCACCACGGGGATGTTGTGGTCGTTGCCGTACTTCATGACGGCGGAGACCTCCTGGGTATTGACGGCCTCCACGTACAGGTCCGGCGGATAGACGCCGTACTCCGGCATCTCGTCGTGATGGTACTCCGGCAGGATCTCCGCGCCCACCTTCACGCGCTCCGGCGCGGTGACGGAGCGGATGTAGTCGATGCCCGCCTGATCAATTTTGTTATAGGGATACGGCATTTACTCCCCCTCCTTTTCCGCGGCGGACAGCCGCTCCAGCAGCGCCGGGACGACGGTAAACAGGTCGTCCACGATGCAGTAGCTGGCGATGTTGAAGATCAGGGCCTCCGGGTCCGTGTTGATGGCCACGATGCAGTCGCTGCCGTTCATACCGGCGGCGAACTGGATGGCGCCGGAGACGCCGCAGGTGATGATGAGCTTGGGCCGCACCGTCCGGCCGGACAGGCCGATCTGATGGGACGGGTCGCCCAGGCCGCTCTCCGCCATGGGGCGGGTGAAGCACAGCTGGCCGCCCAGCGCCTCCGCCAGACGGCGGCACAGGGCCACGCCCTCCTCGTTCTTGGCGCCGCGTCCGGCCACCACCAGGATGTCCTCCTCCTCGATGGACTTCTCCCGTACCAGCTGGCGCAGCTCCAGCACCTCAATGCCGGAGCGGGCCATGGCGTCGGTGACGGGCATGCGGGTGACTTTGCCGGTGGGATCGGGCACCTTCGCCGCCCGGTCCATGACCCGGTAGCGGACGGTGGCGAACTGGGGCCGTGCGTCGGTGATCAGGATCTGGGCCATGACGTTGCCGCCGAAGGCGGGCCGGATCTGGACCAGATCGGTGCTGGGCCGCATGTCCAGCTTGGTGCAGTCGGCGGTGAGGCCGGTATGGAACCGGACGGACAGCCGGGGGGCCAGGGACCGGCCCAGGGCTGTGGCGCCGATGAGCACCACGGAGGGGCGCAGCTGGGAGATGCAGTCCGCCATGGCGTCGGCGTAGCAGTCGGCCTTGAAGCCGGTGAAGCCGGGATGCTCATAGACGAACACCTCTTTCACGCCGTAGGGCAGCAGCTTTTCAGCGTTTGCCGCGGTGCCCTCGCCGCCCACCAGGACGGCGTACACGTCGTAGCCCACCTTCGCCGCCAGACGCCGGGCCTCGCCGATGAGTTCAAAGGTGACGGGATGCAGCGCCCCGGCCTCCTGCTCGGCGTAGACCAGGATGCCCTTCCACTGGTCCTTCACCGCGCCGTCCCGGCTGGGGGTCTGCTCGAAGGTGATGGCCCGGTGGGGGCAGGTCTTGACGCACACGCCGCACATGCGGCACTTCTCATTGATGCTCATGCCCTCCGCCCCGATGGACAGGGCGCCGAAGGGGCACTTCTCCACGCACTGCTGGCACAGGTCGCAGGCGGCGGAATTGAACCGGATGGATGTCATGCCCGCACCTCCGTTTCCAGCAGCTTCTTCTCACGCAGGATGGCCACCAGGGCGCCGGCCTCCTGCTCCGGTCCGCCCTCCAGATGGACGTTTTTCGCCTTGGCGGCGGGGGGGAACATCTTCTCCACCCGGGTGGGGGAGCCCACCAGACCGCACAGGGACAGGTTCCGCTCCGGCAGCTCGTCGAAGCCCACGATGCGGATGGGACGGTCCGCCGTCTCCCGCTTCAGCCGGTAGGACGGCAGCCGGGGCACCACGCTGTTCAGCTCCACCGTCAGCAGACAGGGCCAGTTCAGCCGGGACCGCTGCTCCACCGACGCCAGATTCTGCACCACCTCGATGCCGGTCTCGTCGGCGGAAGTGATCTCGCTGACCCAGGCGGCGTGGGGGATGCCCAGATGCTCCGCCAGGGCCGGGCCGATCTGGGCGGTGTCGCCGTCGGTGGTCTGGCGGCCGCAGAGGATCAGGTCCGCGCCGCCCAGCAGCCGCACGCCCTGGGACAGGGTGTAGGACGTGGCCAGCACGTCGGACCCGGCGAACTTCCGGTCGGAGAGGATCACGGCGTCGTCGGCGCCCATCATGTAGGCGTCCCGCATCATGGACTCCGCCTGGGCGGGGCCCATGGTCAGCACCGTCACGGTGCCTCCCAGCTGTTCCCGGAGGCGCAGAGCCGTCTCCAGGGCGCTGAGGTCGTATGGATTCGTCCTGGTGTCCGTGCCAAGACGCTTCAGGGAGCCGGTCTCAGGGTCCACTTCCACCTGGGAGGTGGCCGGGACCTGCTTCATACAGACCAGTATTTTCATCTGTATCCATCAGCCTTTCTCTCATTCTCTCATTCAGATACGCTCTTTAAAGTGTTAAACTTTAAAACGATAAAATATTAGCACAGATCGGTCAGATTGTCCAGCGTTTTACATGGAAAATTTGTGTAGTTTCCCCTGGAGTCACAACCGTTTCCCGGAGAAATACAAAGCAAACCGCCCATGATTTCCAATCATGGGCGGTTTGGAAAACGATGCAGTCACATCAGCGGCGCGATGGCCTTCAGCACGGGCCCCGCCAGACGGCGGAGCAGCGGCTCCTGCCGCAGGGTCTGGAGGGAGGCCCGGCGGCATTGGGCCAGGGTGGCCTGGAAGTCCGCCTCGATGTCCGGGACGCAGGGGACGCCGCACAGGTAGGCGGCGCACTCGAAGTGGTGGTACAGGCTGCGGTAGTCCAGATTGATGGTGCCCACCACCGCCTCGTGATCGTCGCTTACGAAGACCTTGGCGTGGACGAAGCCGGGGGTGTACTCGTAGATCTTCACGCCGGATTCCAGCAGGGAGGGATAGTGGGTCTTGGCCAGGGCGTAGGGGGCGGCCTTGTCGGGGATGCCCGGCAGGATCAGCGTCACGTCCACGCCCCGCTCCGCCGCGAATTTCAGGGCGGTCTCCATCTCCCCGTCCAGGATCAGATAGGGGGTCATGATGTGGACGTACCGCTGCGCCCGGTTCAGCAGGTCCATGTAGACCCGCTCCCCCACCTTGTCCCGGTCCAGGGGACAGTCGCCGTAGGGGATGACGAAGCCCGCCGGTTCCGCCGGAGCGCCGGCGGGGCAGGAGAGGAACCGGTCAAACTCCGGCTGCTTCTCCCCGATGCTCCACATCTGCAAGAACATGAGGGTGAAGCTGGGGACGGCGTCGCCCTTCAGCATGACGGCGGTGTCCTTCCAGTGGCCGAACCGCTCCCGGCGGTTGATGTACTCGTCCGCCAGATTGACGCCGCCGGTGAAGGCGGTATGGCCGTCGATGACGAGAATTTTCCGGTGATCCCGGTAGTTGTAGTGGGTGGAGAGGAAGGGCGTCACCGGGGAGAAGATCCTGCACCGGATACCCAGCTGCCGCAGCCGCTCCGGATAGTCGTGGGGCAGGGTGGAGAACTCGCAGGTGCCGTCGTACATCACCCGGACGTCCACGCCCGATTTGGCCTTCCGGGCCAGGATCTCCAGCACCCGGCCCCACATGACGCCCTCGTCCACGATGAAGTACTCCAGGAAGATGAACCGCTCCGCCTGCTCCAGCTGCCGCAGCAGCTCCTCCCACTTGGCCTCGCCGGAGGGGAAGTAGGTGACGCCGGTGTGTCCGCACACCGGATAGCCGCCGGTGCGGCGGAGATACCGGGCCAGGGCCGCCGGACCGGGGTCCGTCCGCTCCAGCCGCTCCAGCACCTCGCCGTCCTGGGGGAGATTGTCCCGGGTCTGGTCCATCAGCTGGTTCAGCCGCTTTTTCAGGGCCCGGTGGCCCAGATCGCTCTGGGTGTACCAGAACAGCGTCGCCCCGAACACCGGCAGCAGCATGATGACGATGAGCCAGGTGATCTTGGCGGTGGGGTCCATGGGGCTATTCAGCAGGTACACCACCATGGCGGTCATGAAGATCACCGTGCCCCCCAAGATGTGGGGCAGGAAGCCCTCGAACCATCGGAAGGCGCAGACCAGCAGAAAGATGTGGAACGCCAGCAGCAGCAGGATCAGCCCCATGCGGCTGAAGATGGCGTGGATCACGCCCTTTTGCCCCTTTTCCAGCAGGGTCAGGCCCTTGCTCTGTTCATTGTCCATGGTACGCTCCTTCCTCCGGCGCGGGGAACTGCGCCCGCCTGTCACGGAAACTGTCTCTTTCCATGACAGTATAAACGATTTTCCGACAGAAATCAACCTGGGGCAGAACAGGCCAAAACCGGCTGCCAGACGGCAGCCGGTTCAGCTTGTCGAAAAACCCTGCCTGAAGGAAAAGAGTCCTTTTTTGCAGGGGGAGTACGAGGGGGCGGGAGCCCCCTCGTATTGGATCGAATGCCTGCAAAAAGCCTGTGTCAGCAGGCGTTTGCGCCGCGCAGCGGCAGCTTTTCGGCCCGATGCGCGGGCAGAAAAGCGAGGCATTGTGAAGGCTGTTGAAAAAGTCCAATGGACTTTTTCGACAGCCTGAACCGGCTGCCGCCAGACAGCCGGTTTTGCGTATGCGTCCTTACTGAAGCTCCTCGGGGATCCACCACAGGCCGTCGTTGTTCTCGGCCATGTACTGCTTGAACTCGTCGGAGTGATAGGCGT
The DNA here is from genome assembly GCF_052065175.1 of Dysosmobacter sp. HCP28S3_G4. Taxonomy (NCBI): domain Bacteria; kingdom Bacillati; phylum Bacillota; class Clostridia; order Eubacteriales; family Oscillospiraceae; genus Dysosmobacter; species Dysosmobacter sp. HCP28S3_G4. The sequence continues at coordinate 56,828 of NZ_JBQHUP010000010.1, forward strand.
CCACGATGGCCTTCGCCCAGTCGGCGTCCTTGTTCTCCTCCTTCACCACCACCTGCAACACCAGATGGTCCATGATGTCCTCGTTGGCCAGGGCGGTGGAGGCGTCGATACCGGCGTTGTACACCACGCTGCCGGTGATGGCCACGTAGTCGAAGTCCTGGATGGCGGCGGGGATGGTCAGGGACTTCATCTCGGTGAATTCAATGTTGTGGGGGTTCTCGATGATGTCGTCCTGGGTGACGGCGGTGGGCTCCGCGTCCGGGTCCAGGGTGATCCAGCCGATCTTCTGGAGCATCAGATAGCACCGGGCGGTGTTGGAGGCGTCGTTGGGCACGGCCACCTTGGCGCCGTCGGGGATCTCATCCAGCGTGGCGTGGTTCACGGAGTAGACGCCCGCCGGGACGGTGGGGATGGGGCAGATGGGCACCAGATCGCCGTCGTTGTTGGCGTTGAAGCTCTCGCAGTAGGCGGTGTGCTGCTCCACGTTCACGTCCACCTCGCCGCTGTTCAGCACCTGATCGGCGATCAGCAGCTCGGAGGTGTCCACGCAGCGGAGGGTGTAGCCCTGCTTCTCCAGAATGGGCACGATGGCGGCCTCAAACAGCTCCGTGTAGGGGCCCTGGGACTTGCTGTAGACGATCTCCGTCTTCTTCCCGGCGGCGGAGGAGGATGCGGAGGATGTGGAAGCGGAACCGGCGGACGCGGCGGGGGCGGCGGAGGAAGCGCCGGAGGAGCCGCAGGCGGCCAGGGACAGGCTCAGGGCCAGAGACAGTGCAAGCGCGATGATCTTTTTCATGGGAGTTGCCTTCTTTCTGAAATCATATGAATCAAAGAGATACAATCGGAATAATAGGAATTTGACGCAAAAGAGACAGACGGCGTCTCACCGGTGCTCCCGCAGCCTGCGGGACAGGGTGTTTCCGGCCAGCTGGAGCAGCTGCACCAGCACCACCAGAATGATTACGGTGAGGACCATCAGGGGGGTGTTCATCTTCTCGTAGCCGTAGGTCAGGGCCAGATCGCCCACGCCGCCGCCGCCCACGTAGCCGGCCATGGCGGAGGCGCCCAGCAGGCCCACGGTGCCGGTGGTCAGGCCCAGGACGATGGAGCCCAGGGTTTCCGGGATGAGGAAATAGCGGATGATCTGGGGGGTGGTGGCGCCCATGGCCTGGGCGGCCTCCAGGATGCCGGAGCTGATCTCCAGCAGACTGTTCTCAATGAGCCGGGCCAGGTACGGGCTGATGTACACGATGAGGGGCACCAGGGCGGCGGTGCTGCCGATGGTGGTGCCCACGACGGCCCGGGTCAGGGGCATGATGGCCACCAGCAGGATGACAAAGGGGATGCTGCGGACGATATTGATGTAGACGCTGACCACGGTGTACACCGCCCGGTTCTCCGCCAGACCGCCCTTCCGGCACAGCACCAGCGCCAGGGCCATGGCGGCCCCCAGAACGGTGCCGAACAGCAGCGACCAGCCCACCATGTACAGCGTCTGTCCGCCGTTCAGCAGCAGACGCTCCAGGGAGACCTTGAAGATTTTGGTTTGCAGCAATGCCTCCATCAGGAGATCACCACCCTTTCCCGCAGGACGCCGGCGCCGTCGATGGTCCGTTCCGCCCGGGCGATATCGTTATCAGAGCCGAAGAGCTGCAAAATGAACACGCACATGACGCTGTCCTGCATCTCCTGGACGGTGGCCCCCAGAATGTTGACCTCCACGCCCTCCGTCTTGCAGATCTCCGAGATGACGGGTTTCTTCACGCTGGAGCCGATGAATTTCAGCCGCTCGATCTGACAGGGCCGCTGTTCCTTCCGCACCAGATCCAGAATGCTCTCCGGGATCCGGTCGTTGATGACGGTGCGGACGAACCGCCGGGTGACCTCCGCCCGGGGCCGTCCGAACACCTCCAGCACGCTGCCCTGCTCCACCACCTGGCCGTTCTCCATGACGGCCACCTTGTTGCAGATCATCTGGATGACCTGCATCTGGTGGGTGATCAGCAGGATGGTGACGCCCATCTCCCGGTTCACCCGCTTCAGCAGGTGGAGGATGGACTCCGTGGTCTGGGGGTCCAGGGCGCTGGTAGCCTCGTCGCACAGGAGGATGGCCGGCTCCGTGGCCAGGGCCCGGGCGATGCCCACCCGCTGCTTCTGTCCGCCGGACAGCTGGCTGACGTAGGTGTCCCGCTTGTCCTCCAGCTCCACGAATCGCAGCACCTCCGTCACCCGGCGGGCGATCCGCTCTTTCGGGACGCCCTCCAGCACCAGGGGGATGGCCACGTTCTGGAACACGGTCTTGCCCTCCAGCAGATTGAACTGCTGGAACACCATGCCGATCTTCCGGCGGAGCTGCCGCAGTCCGGACTTGGACAGCCCAGCCAGCGGCTGGCCGTCCACCGTCACGGCGCCGCTGTCCGGCTTCTCCAGCCGGTTCACCATGCGGAGGAGGGTGGACTTTCCCGCGCCGGAAAAGCCGATGATGCCGTAGATGTCCCCCTTCTCCACATGGACGGACACGTCCTTCAGGGCGTCCACCGTGCCGCCGGGGCCGGTGAATCGCTTGCTGATATGCTCTAACCGGATCATTTCCCGTCCCTCTCTCTCAGCCACCACAGGGCGTAGCCTGCGTACAGGCCCGCCGCCAGGGGCAGGGCCGTCTCGTCCAGGTCGAAGTTCACGGTGTGCAGGCCGTTCTTGGTCCCGGGCCGGTCCGGATCGGCGGTGCCCACGTGGGCGTAGCACCCGGGCACCAGCCGCTGGTACTCGGCGAAGTTGTCGCCCCCCAGGGAGAAGGGCTGGTCCGTGACGATGGTGAGGGTGTCGTCCAGCTCCCGGGCGGCCTGAGCGGCCTCCCGGCAGACCTGGGGGTCGTTGATGAGGGCGGAGGTGACGTCGGTCCAGATCACCCGCGCTTCCGCGCCGCTGAACCGGGCGGTCTGCTCCGCCACCTGGTCGATCCAGGCCCGCACCTGCATCCGGGTCTCCTGGGAGATGGTGCGGGTGGTGCCCTCCAGCTCCGCCGACGCAGCCACGGCGTTGTAGGCGGTGCCCGCCGTCAGCTTGCCGATGCCCAGAACCACCGGCTCCACCGGGGAGATGCGCCGGGCCGCCAGTCCCTGCACCGCCACCACGATCTGGCTGGCGGCGTACAGGGCGTCGGCCCCCAGCTGGGGAGCGGACACGTGGGCGGATTTGCCCTGAACCACGATGCGGAAGTGATCCACCGCCGCGTTGTTCAGTCCCGGCGTGATGCCGACGGTGCCCACGGGGTAGAGGGGCGTGCCGTGGAGGCCGAAGATGCGCTCCACGCCCTCCAGCGCCCCGGCGGCCAGAAAGTCCGGCGCGCCCTGGCCCGTCTCCTCGCCGGGCTGGAAGATCAGACGGACCTCGCCGCCGAAGCGGTGCCGGTTCCGGGCCAGCAGCCCCGCCGCGCCCAGGAGGGCGGCGGTGTGGGCGTCGTGGCCGCAGGCGTGCATGACGCCGTCGGTCTGGGAGCGGTACTCCACGTCGTTGGCCTCCTGAATGGGCAGGGCGTCGATGTCCGCCCGGAGGGCCACGGTGCCGCCGCCGGTTCCGGTGCCCCGCAGGACGCCCAGCACGCCGGTGGGGACGATGCGGGTGTGGGGGATGTCCAGCCGGTCCAGCTCCCGCTCGATGACGGCGGCGGTGCGGGTCTCCTGCATGGCCAGCTCCGGGCAGCGGTGGAGCTCCCGGCGCAGGTCCGACAGATACGCCTGCTCAGACCGGGCCTGTTCCAGTAATGTACCCATGTTTCCTTCTTTCTCCGGAACCTGTCCGGTCACAAAACAGTTGATATGGTATGGCCGCGGGCCGTCCGGCGACATCGTCCCCGCCGGAAATTCTCCCGCAGCAGCGCTTCGAATAAGGCCTGCATGACGGTCCCTCCTGTCAGATGGAAGTGATACCTCCCCGGCGAAGGCTCTCCGCGTTCCTGGGAAGCGGCGCAAAAAAACCGGGGGCGGCGCGCGCTCCCGGACAAGAGATATGGACCGTTGGCCGCGCGGTCAGGGCGCGGCGCGGCGGGAGACAGGCATGCGGACCCGCCCGGCCATATCCATTGCCCGGGAGCACAGCATTCGTCCACAGCGGAAATTGCTCCGCAGCAGGTCCTCCAGCAGCTTGCCCATGTCCGTGCCTCCCCTCAATTACATATAAAATTAATATGTTTGATAGGTTTAAGATACCACAAACACCGATGATTGTCAATCGTGAAAATGCGGTTTGGCGTATTTTCACAGAAAACGGGGGAAAAGATGGCGGCACGGATGGAGATTCTGCCGGTGCGGCGCATAGGGAAACGTACAAAAAACAACCCATGGCAAGAAATTGCCATGGGTTGTTCTGTGTCGGATGAAAGAGCGAATTACTTCAACTCGACCTTGGCGCCGACGTCCTCCAGCTGCTTCTTCAGAGCCTCGGCGTCGTCCTTGGAGATGCCCTCCTTCAGGGTCTTGGGAGCGCCCTCGACGGTAGCCTTGGCCTCGGCCAGGCCCTGGCCGGTGATCTCACGGACAGCCTTGATGACCTTGATCTTGGCGGCGGCGTCGAAGCCGGTCAGGACAACGTCGAACTCGGTCTTCTCAGCCTCGGCGGGAGCGGCAGCGCCAGCGGCGGGAGCGGCCATAGCGGCGGCAGAAACACCGAACTCCTCCTCCAGAGCGTGGACCAGGTCGTTCAGCTCCAGAACGGTCAGAGCCTTGATCTCCTCGATCATAGCAGTAACTTTCTCAGACATGATAAATAGCCTCCTAATAGTAAAATTTCAAAAAGTAGGTTCCGTCGTCGGATTATTCGGCGGCGGGGGCGGCCTCCTCGGCGGGGGCAGCATCTTCGGCGGGAGCGCCGTCCTTCTCGGCGATCTGCTTCAGGACGACGGCCAGGGCGGTGATGGGCGCCAGCATGGTACCCAGGACCTGAGCCTGCAGGACAGGCAGAGCGGGGATAGAGGCCAGAGCGTTGATGGTAGCCAGGTCAACGGCCTTGCCCTCCATGAAGCCGCCCTTGATCTCGAACTTGCCGTTGAGCTTCTTGGCATAGTCGGACATGACGCGGGCGGGAGCGACCACATCGCTGTCGCACAGGGCGAGAGAAGTGGTGCCGTTCAGCAGGTCGTCCAGATCGTTGAGACCGGTGTTGTTAAAGGCAAAGCGGAGCAGAGTGTTCTTGACGACGGCGTAGTCGATGCCGCTCTCACGGCAATCCTTACGCAGCGCAGTATCCTCCTCCACCGTGATGCCCTTGTAGTCCACGATCACGCCGGCCTGGGCCTTCTGGATCTTCTCGGTCAGCTGAGCCACGATGGCCTGCTTCTCGCTCAAGACTTTTGCGTTAGGCATTCTTGGTTTCACCTCCAGGAAATTTGTCGGTGCGTTCAAAAAAAAGGACCGCCCGAGTGTCCGGAAAGACACAGGGACGGATAGCAAATCAAAAAATGATTGCCGCCCTCGGCAGGACTTACGGGCGCAAGCCCACCTGCTGTCTTTGGAACGCATCCATTATTATATTCAAGTATCGGCCAAAAGTCAATACTTAAATAAAAAGTTTATCACGCATTTTTTCAAAAAATGTGCCCTCTACCTCCCGGGAAGGGGGTCCGGGGGGAACCTCCGGTTTCCCCCAAAGCTTCGCCCTGCGGGCGAAGCCAAGGAAAAGGGCCAGGAAAAACCTGCGGTTTTTCCGGTTGCTCTGCCCGCAGGGCAGAGCAAATTGCCGTAATCATTTTCGCCGCGGCGTGTACGTGGCGAAAATACCGATACCCCAGCCGCCGGGGGCGGCGACACCAGTGACCGACGTCACTGGTGAGGGGGAATCTAAAGGGGGGACGCAAGTCCCCCCTTTAAAGCAGCGGCCCGATTAGACGAGCTTCGCCGTATTCATCTTCACGCCGGGGCCCATGGTGGCGGCAGCCACGCAGGAGCGGATATACTGGCCCTTGGTGGAGGCGGGCTTCGCCTTGACGATGGCGCCCATCAGAGCGTTGTAGTTCTCGGTCAGCTTCTCGGGGCCGAAGGAGACCTTGCCGATGGGGCAGTGGATGATGTTGGTCTTGTCCAGACGGTACTCGATCTTACCGGCCTTGACCTCCTTGACGGCCTTGGCCACGTCGGGAGTGACGGTGCCGGCCTTGGGAGAGGGCATCAGGCCCTTGGGGCCCAGCAGCTTACCGAGACGGCCCACCACGCCCATCATGTCGGGGCTGGCGACCACCACGTCGAAGTCGAACCAGTTTTCCTTCTGGATCTTCTCCACCATATCCATATCGCCCACGTAATCAGCGCCGGCCTCACGGGCGGCGTCGGCCTTGTCGCCCTTGGCGAACACCAGGACGCGGACGGTCTTGCCGGTGCCGTGGGGCAGCACGATGGCGCCGCGGACCTGCTGATCGGCGTGACGGGAGTCAACGCCCAGCTTCACATGCAGCTCGACGGTCTCGTCGAACTTGGCGGTAGCGGTCTTGCAAACCAGCGCCAGACCCTCGGCAGCCTCATACTGCATGTTCCGGTCGATCTGCTTGGCGCTATCCTTATATTTCTTGCCTCTAAACAATGTTACTTCCTCCTCATAGTGGTTCTTCGGAATCGGATCCTCCCACTGTATGGAGCGGCGACTTCGCCGCTCGGCTGTTGGTTGTCAGGGCTCAGTCGCCGACGACGACGCCCATGCTGCGGCAGGTGCCGGCGATCATGCTCATGGCGGACTCCAGGTTGGCGGCGTTCAGGTCCTTCATCTTGATCTCAGCGATCTTCTGGATGGAGGCCTTGGAGATGGTGGCCACCTTGGTCTTGTTGGGCACGCCGGAGCCGGACTCGATGTTGCACTCCTTCTTGATGAGGACGGCGGCGGGGGGAGTCTTGGTGATGAAAGAGAAGGAGCGGTCGGAATAGACGGTGATGACCACGGGGATGATCATGCCCATGTCATTCTTGGTACGCTCGTTGAACTCCTTGGTGAACGCCGCGATGTTGACGCCGTGCTGGCCCAGAGCGGGGCCGACGGGGGGGGCGGGAGTCGCCTTGCCTGCGGGGATCTGCAGCTTTACATAGCCGGTAATTTTCTGTGCCACGGAGTAGCACCTCCTAAATCGTAAGAATGTGGTAGCGGTCCGGCGCTGCCGGGCCGTTTCTGGCGGGACCGGTCACGGTCCCTCCCACTGCTGCCGGACAAGTCCGGCGGGTCAATTACTGGAGCACCTCGACCTGGTCGAGCGCCAGCTCCACGGGGGTCTCCCGTCCGAACATGGAGACCATGACGGAGACGCGGTCCTTCTCCGGCTCGATCTCCTCCACCACGCCGGTGAAGGTGGACAGGGGTCCATCCGTGATCTTCACATGGTCGCCCACATGGTAGTTGACCACGATCTCGTGTTTTTCCATGCCCATGGCCAGGACCTCGTCCTCAGTCAGGGGGATGGGCTTGTTGGCGGAGCCCACGAAGCCGGTGACGCCGCGGACGTTCCGCACCAGATGCCAGGTGTCGTCGGTCATCACCATTTTGATGAGCACATAGCCGGGGAACACTTTCCGCTCCACCTCTTTGGTGGCGCCGGACTCCGTCACCTCGGTGACCGTCTCCATAGGGACCTCGATCCGCAGGATGACGTCGTGCATGTCCCGGCCGTTGACAAACTTCTCGATGCTGGTCTTGACGGCATTCTCATAGCCGGAATAGGTATGGATCACATACCACTTCGCATTGTCTGCCATATCCGGTCCTCTCAGCCGCCCAGGACACTGATGAGCATCTGGAAGAAGTTGACGACCACGGCGTCAAAGATCCAGATGCAGGCGCCGAGGATCAGGGAGCACAGCAGCACGGTGCCGGTGTTCTTGACGACGGTCTGCTTGTTGGGCCATACGACCTTCTTCAGTTCGCTTTTCATCTCGCGGAACCACTGTCCGCGGCTCTTTTTCTTCTTTGCTTCTTCAGCCATTCTTACACGCCCTTTCTTATCGTCCGCCGATCACTTGGTTTCCGTGTGGAGCGTGTGCTTGCGGCAGAAGGGACAATACTTGTTGAGTTCCAGCTTGTCCGGGGTGTTCTTCTTGTTCTTCATGGTATTGTAGTTTCGCTGCTTGCACTCGTTGCATCTCAGTGTGACTTTCACGCGCATCTAACGGCACCTCCTTATTATTGGCATCCCTCAGGGGGACACCGACTGCCTCCCTGCCTCGTAACGGTACTCTCTCCCACGGCCTGAAAAGCGAAATGAGCGCATGAAAAGAAAGCCCTTTTTCACAGGTAAGTTAGATTTTAGCACAAGTCAAACCATCCGTCAACTGTTTTTTGCAAAATATCCGGTATTTTTCCCGGCGCCTCCGGACGGCCCATTTGCCACTTCCGGCGGGGCGGAAAGTGTGGTATAATACGCTCATTATTATAAAGAAGGCCCTCCGCGGGACGGGGGACCATCGGAAAAGCGAGGGACGCATCATGCGCATCATGGCCATTGACTACGGCGACGCTCACACCGGCATCGCCATCTCCGACCCCACGGGACTGCTGACGGGCTTTTCGGCCACCATCGACGCCTACCGCCCGGAGGTGGTGGCGGAGCGGGTCGCCGCGCTGGCGAAGGAGCACGGCGTGGAGGAGCTGGTGCTGGGCCATCCCGTGAACATGGACGGGACGCGGGGCCCCCGGGCGGAGAAGGCGGAGGCCATGGGGGAGCTGCTGAGGACCGCCACCGGCCTGCCGGTGACGCTGTGGGACGAGCGCCGCACCACCATCGACGCCCACCAGATCCTGTTCAACAACGGAAAGAACGCGAAAAAGCGGAAAAAGGTGGTGGACGCCGTGGCGGCGTCCCTGATCCTGGAGGGGTATCTCACCTATAAAAAGAGCAGAGGATGACAAAAACGCTCCGCGGCCAGCGGCGGGGGAGCGCAGGCTGTCTAAAAAGTCCGTTGGACTTTTTCGACAGCCTTCACAATGCCTCGCTTTTCTGCCCGCGCAGCGGGCCGAAAAGCTGCCGCTGCGCGGCGCAAACGCCTGCTGACACAGGCTTTTTGCAGGCAT